>CALHRQ010000215.1 GCA_938038175.1 uncultured Granulosicoccaceae bacterium
ACTTAGCTGAACTATACACTTAGCTGAGCGAGATCTACCCGTCCTTCAGATATCAGATGTCTAAACCGTTCAACATCCGCCTGAACGGCTTGCTCTATTGGCGTATGAGGTACCGTACCCAGTAATGATTGCAATCCATCGTCAGAAAGATCATAAGGAAAAGGCAGTGGTGCGCCCGTCTCGCAGGTGATGTTTGCATCCGGATACAGTTGCATAAGCAATTCAACGTAGTCGCTGACCTGAAATACATCGTTTCGTAAATTCAATACAGCCGCACCAGTGTGGTTTGCCAATGCGCTTTGTATAAAAATCTTCGCGACATCATCCGCGTGTTGTAATGTTACTCCACCATCAAATCGTATATGGAACGGTTGACCGGCTGCTATTGCCAGTACGGCTTTTGCCAGATCAGCAGTGAGCCCCTGATCTCTGGCGACACCAAAAACACAATAAGGCCGCAAGCCAACACTACCAACCTGATGGTCCTGCCAATATACTTTGGCAGTTGCTTCATTAGCCGCTTTGTACACACCGTATAGGGTTCTGGGGAGCGGAATCGCGTCATCACCTAACGGCATTTTTTCATAGTCGGATTCAGGCCCTAACACCGCTAACGAGCTTGCATAGCTAAATCCCTTAATTTGCTGTTCTCTCACGGCTTCAAACATATTAACCGAACCCAACACATTGACAGCGGCGCCCATGACGGGGTTAGCTTTACAAAAAGGGATTTGCAGGCCAGCTAAATGAATGACGCAATCGGGTTTATGTCGTTTTAATGTGGCATTGACGGCCACTGCATCTGTTACATCCAGAGCTTCCCACTGTATGTCAGCCAATTGATCTTTACTCAGCAATAATGCTGGTCTTGAGATGGTTGTCACCATATCGGTAGCAACCACTTGATGCCCGGCCTCTACCAGATTTTTTAACACCCAAGCGCCTATACAACCCATGCAGCCTGTGATCAGAAATGTAGCCTTAGCGCTCATGTGATTTATTACTCTGTTGATGGAGATTCTTTACGCTTAGTATTTTCTTTTGTATTGTCTTTCTTATTCAGAGCTCTCTTGTTTGGTACTCACTTAATTTGTACCAGCTAGAGCATTAGCTTTTTGTTTTATCACCCCACCGCCTGAAAATTCAAGCGTCAATCGCGAAGTTGCCTGTCGATAATCCTGCGTAAATTATCACACAATCGCACTATATCAATGCAAAGTTGATCAGTTTGACCAATCTTTACTGATTGACAGAAGAGAAAATCCAGTTGATGATCGCACTGAAACTCTGGCTGTTCAATTGGTACCCTATTTCAGCGCTTAGCAAGCATTAAATATACAGCCGATAGAATAATCTCTGTTTAAACTGATAACACGTTTACTTTTAATCCCCTTTAAAATTAACGGAACTACCATGCAAGAGAATCACAATGTCAGTGGGAGTTGTTTATGTGGTGAAATCAAACTGCATATCGACACTTTAAACAGAGATGTCATTATTTGTCATTGCCGGCAGTGTCGTAAGCAAGCCGGTCATGTCGTTGCAGCAACACGTGCGAAGGACGAACACATTAACATCGATGGAGAAGATTTCTTAAGCTGGTATGCCGCTTCAGATATAGCCAAACGTGGCTTCTGCAGACAATGTGGTTCTTTACTTTTCTGGAAACTGAATGATTCCGACAGCACCTCCATAATGGCCGGTTGCCTGGAGTCACCGACTGGCCTAAAAACGATTTCGCATATTTATACAGACGACAAAGGCGACTACTACGAGCTGAACGAAGACTTGCCCTGTTTTGATCAAAGTGAGTGACGTTACTTCCGCTAAGTAAGGATCGATAGTTCAATTGGCGCGTACGCCTGAATTAACGCGTTGTGCCTGTTCCTACCGCTTGAATGTCGCATGCGGTTCTACTATTTACGCCTATGTAACCTTGATGTCTGTTCGTGGTGTGTCACCCAACCGCCAGCGTGCCAGCCAGATTTGTACTTGCAATAATACCTGGCAAGCCATAACCTATGGGTGCCTGGTGGAGCAAACCACCAAATAACTAGAGGTTATACCGTGAACGATTCCAACATTGGCTTCGTCGAGAAGCCGCGCGTGCGTCCAATTGATGCACGTTTCTCTTCCGGCCCCTGCAGAAAACACCCGGGCTGGGACTTATCCAAACTGACTACCGAGCACCTTGGACGCAGCCATCGCGCCAGCGACGCAAAAGCTCGCCTTGCCCTCGCTATTGAACGATCCTCACAATTGTTGGGCCTGCCTGAAGGTTGGCGTCTCGGCATCGTGCCGGGCTCAGATACCGGCGCATTTGAAATGGCCATGTGGTCACTTCTTGGTAGTCGCGCAATAGATGCCCTGGTGTGGGAAAGTTTCTCAAATGATTGGGCGACCGATCTCGCATCGCTTGGCCTGGCTAATGTCACCTTACACAAAGCCGACTACGGCGCCCTGCCCGATCTGTCAAGAGTCGACGACAGCAATGATGTGGTCATGGTTTACAACGGCACAACCAGCGGCGTGCGGCTGCCCAACCTTGATTGGATTAGCGAAAATCGTGAAGGACTTGTTTTGTGCGATGCAACATCTGCTGCCTACGCCATGCCAATTGATTTTAGCAAGGTCGATGTACTCACATGGTCATGGCAGAAAGTTTTAGGCGGTGAAGCCGCACATGGCATGCTGGCACTTGGGCCACGTGCAGTGGAACGCCTGGAAAACCACAAACCACTCCGAGCGCTGCCCAAAATCTTTACCTTGACAAAAAATGATGCCTTGATAGAAGGCATTTTCAAGGGTGCAACGATCAACACACCCAGCATGCTGGCCGTGGAAGATTTACATTCGGCGCTAGACTGGGCCGATGAAATTGGCGGACTTGATGCTTTGCATGCTCGCTCACAAGCAAACTTCGAGGCATTGGACAACTGGGTGGGCAAAACTGATTGGGTTGATTGGTTGGCTGATGATGCAACAACACGATCAAGCACATCCATGTGCCTTAAAATTGTTCACCCTGGCTTCACGGAACTGGATACAGATGCACAAATCGCGGCTGTAAAATCAATCGTTGGCAAGCTTGCGAAAGAGAACGTGGCATTTGATATCGCCCACTATCGCAGTGCACCAGCCGGTTTTAGAATCTGGGGTGGTGCAACAGTTGAAGAGAGCGACATCGCACAACTAACGCCCTGGCTTGATTGGGCGTTTACCTCTTTCCTGACCAACCTCACCATTGGAGCGGCACATGTCTAAGCCACGCGTACTGATTTCTGATTCCATGTCCAGCCAGGCAGTCGCTGTGTTTGAAGAGCGCGGCATCGAGGTCGTAGCCTCATCAAAGTTAAGCAATGCAGAATTGCTCGATACCATCACCGATTTCGATGGGTTAGCGATTCGCTCCTCAACGACAGTAACCCCGGAATTACTAGACGCCGCCACACGCTTGAAAGTGGTTGGCCGCGCCGGAATTGGTGTCGACAATGTGGATGTAAAAGCATGCAGTGCAAAAGGTGTCGTGGTGATGAATACGCCATTTGGAAATGCTATTACAACCGCAGAACATGCAATGGCAATGATGCTTGCATTGGCAAGGCACATACCTCAGGCCAACGCCTCTACACAGGCGGGCAAGTGGGAAAAATCCAAGTTTATGGGCATCGAACTAACTGGCAAGCAGCTCGGCCTTATTGGTGCTGGCAATATCGGTTCAATCGTTGCCCAAAAAGCACTTGGTTACGGTTTGCGTGTTTCTGCATATGATCCATTTTTAACTGAAGAGCGTGCTGATCAACTGGGTATTGATAAGCTTGAGCTGGATGAATTATTAATACAATCCGATATCATTTCCTTGCATGTGCCTAAAACACCCGACACGACAAACATCATCAATGCCAACGCACTAAATAAAATGAAGAAAGGCAGCCTGCTGATCAATTGCGCTCGCGGTGGCCTTGTTGATGAGCTTGCCTTAAAAGCGGCCTTGCAGAATGGCCACCTAAGAGGTGCAGCCCTTGACGTGTACGAACAAGAACCCGCAAAAGAAAATACGTTATTTGGCTTGCCAAATGTAATTTGCACACCGCATTTGGGTGCATCTACAGCCGAAGCGCAGGAAAAGGTTGCGATACAAATTGCTGAACAGATAAGTAATTTTCTGCTCGAAGGCGCAATTACCAATGCCTTGAATGCACCAAGCCTGAGTGCTGAAGAAACCAAGCAACTCAAACCTTATCTTGATCTTGGAGAGAAGCTTGGATCTTTTGTGGGCCAACTCACACACGATCCGATTCAAAAACTCACCGTTACTTACGGCGGCACATGTGCAGATTTAAATGCAGAGCCACTCACCACACAAGTACTCATGTCCATTCTTTCGCACCATCATTCCAGTGTTAACTCAGTTAATGCTCGCGAGCTAGCCAGAGAGCGTAACATCGCTGTGGTTGAAGCAAAAAGTGATGGTACGGATGAATACCAAAGTAGAATCACACTTGAAATTCAAACCGAGTCTATTAACCGTGTCATCGCAGGCACACTCATTGGCAAGAAACCACGTGTCATCAATGTAAAAGGAATTCCACTGGAATCAGAACTGGGTGAGCACATGCTGTACATCACCAACGATGATACACCTGGGGTTATCGGGGCAATTGGCACGACGGCTGGTGATTTTGGTATAAACATAGCCAATCTGCATCTAGGTCGCCGCAAGGACAAACCCAGTGCCATTGCACTACTCGAAGTTGATGCTTGTGTGGATCAAGCGCAACTGGATGCACTGCGCGCAATACCCAGCATCAACAATGTTAGTTACTTGAATTTCCCTTGATTTTTAGTCTTAAACTCATAGACCTCTGAATAATCGTAAAGGTTTAGAGCTCTAACTAGTCTGTCAGGGATAGGTCGTTCTATCCCTGACAATTAATATCTTACATACTCGGTGCAATTTAGATATCTGCATTTGCTTTCGTTACCACTCGATTACCAATGGCATCTCGGGAAGAAAGTCCTGACGCATTCCAAAGCGACCATCGTTAAAGCGCAAAACCAACCTGTGTTTGCGCGCACAGACTACACGCAAACCTGCCATTTGAGAAAAATAGCCCATAACACTTGATGGTTCTTCTGCAGGAACCTGAATTTCCACATCACTTAACAGCCATCCAGGGTTGTCATGCTCAGCCGTTCTTTTGGGTAATTTTAAAGGCATGCAAATACAAAGTGGTTCTGTTAGTTTTACTGAGTTAGCACCCACGAAAAAGCACATATTGTTGCTGAAGTAATCGGGGAAGTATTGCCAATGTTCAAACACAGGTTGCGACTCTAAATCGCTTTCGCGCGCCACGATACCAAAAGGGCTAGCAACAGCATCGCGTGATCGTTCGAGTAATCCTAGTGGGCTACCAGTGCCATTAGCTGCTTCTTCGACATTACTGATGTACAGCAGCTCTAGTGTAAAATGACCAATGAAAAAACGCCTGTTCGATGTACCCTGGCCAGGATGAACATTCGATGAACCTTCGGCCAACCCTATCTCTGTCAAGCGCTTTGCAGCCGCAGCTGTCGAATCAGCAGTAATGATAAAAATGTGATCAAGAAATAACGTCATATTTCATACTAACGCACAAGACTGTTCCCTGCGACGAGTTGCCTTGCCTCTTAGGGCAGCAACGCTTGCAATAAGCCATAATCTTAGGCAATCTGTATGCATTATTTACCAGAATCCGTTTATTCCGTAAATTATGCAGGATTCCATACTTTCAAGAACACTCTGGCTCCTAAAATCAGCCGATAGCGGTTTGTGGGAAGTGGTTGGGTTGTCATTGCGCGTCAGTGGGACAGCCGTGCTAATTTCCTGCGCTTTTGGGTTCATATTAGGCGGTGTTCTGGCCACTACACGCTTTCGTGGTCGCTCTGCAATACACATCTTCCTCAACGCATCAATGAGCATGCCGCCTGTGGTGGTAGGCCTGATTGTTTACATGTTATTGTCACGCAGCGGCCCACTGGGCTGGCTTGGCCTGCTTTACACACCCACCGCAATGATCATTGCGCAAACACTGTTGATCACTCCGCTGATAGCTGCTCTATCCAGGCAGATTATTGAAGACCTATTTAACGAATACGCTGAACAGTTCGCTTCAATGCGTTTGAGTTTTTTTAAGAAAATTCGTGCAACCTTATGGGATGCGCGTTTCTCATTACTAACAGTTGCTTTAGCAGGCCTCGGTAGATCACTATCAGAGGTGGGAGCTGTGATTATTGTTGGTGGCAACATTGAACACCTGACCCGAGTCATGACCACCGCTATAGCACTTGAA
Organism: uncultured Granulosicoccaceae bacterium; assembly: GCA_938038175.1. Classification (GTDB taxonomy): domain Bacteria; phylum Pseudomonadota; class Gammaproteobacteria; order Granulosicoccales; family Granulosicoccaceae; genus Granulosicoccus. Next base: position 6,333 of record CALHRQ010000215.1, read on the forward strand.
ACATCCAAGGGCGATCTGCCTATGGCACTAGCCCTAGGCGCTATCCTGTTAACGATTGCATTACTGATTAATACTTTATTGTCAATGCTTAACCTTTCTGCCAGGCGTTTCGCCTATGCATAATAAACTACAAGTTGCAGAAGCACTCAAACCTAAATACTCTGACTCAAGCAGTGCACTAAAAGATCCGGCAGCAATAATTGAGCTTCGTAATGTCAGGTATTCATCACAAGCCAAATTGTTGCTCAAAAACATCGATCTGAAAATCAGTCGCGGCGGAATCACAGCTGTAATGGGTTATAACGGAGCAGGCAAGAGTCTGCTCATTAAAATTCTGCACGGCATATTGCAGGCGGATACGGGTGATGTGCTGTGGGACGGTGAATTAGCAAATTCCTCACAGAAACAAAGCGAAGCTCAGAAACAGGCTATGGTATTCCAGAAACCAACGCTGTTGCGCCGCTCTGTAAAAGCGAACCTGATGTTTAGTTTAAACAAGCAAACTAAACTCAGTGCCATCGAAAAATGCGTTGCCTTGTTGGACTTGGTGCGGCTGGCTCATCTTGCTGACAACCCGGCTAGGCGGCTCTCAGGTGGCGAGCAACAGCGCCTTGCTTTGGCCCGAGCATTGGCCAGTAAACCTGATGTGTTGTTTCTTGATGAGGCTACCGCTAGCCTGGACCCAGCATCAGCAAGTGTCATAGAGGACATCGTAATCAAACAAAAGCAGCAGGGTGTAAAAATTATAATGGTGACGCACGATGTCGCTCAAGCCGAGCGGCTAGCGGATGATGTGATACTCCTGCACCGCGGCGAGGTTGTCGAGCAAGCATTAGCCAGTTGCTTTTTTAACAATCCGAAAACTCAGGTAGCTAAAGCATACCTTAGCGGGCAACTTTGGAACGATTGATTGCGGCACGACAGACATCGCTAAACATAAAAACATAAAAACAACAGATAAGACAATGCCAAAAAGCATCAACTATTGACATGAAAATGAATAACAATTTGACATTAAAAGCTTTAGCAGCACTGTTTACTATTGCTTCAAGCATAAGTGCGCACGCAGATACTTTACTCGTGCAATCGACAACCTCAACCGCGAACTCAGGTCTGTACAAATATCTGAAACCAATATTAAAAGCCGACACAGGTATCGAACTGAACGTAGTTGCGGTTGGCACAGGGCAAGCTATCAAAAATGCCAGAAACTGTGATGCAGACATTTTGCTTGTACATTCCAAAGAATCTGAAGAGGCACTTGTTGCTGATGGCTACGGCGTCAAGCGATTCGATTTAATGTACAACGACTTTATAATCGTAGGGCCATCAAACGATCCCGCCTCTGTTAGTGGCTCTAGTGACGTAACAGCATCATTATTGAAAATTGCACAGAGCCAATCCACTTTTGCCTCCCGCGGTGATGATTCCGGCACGCACAAAAAAGAAATTAAGCTCTGGGACGGTGCAAACGTCGATATCGACACCGCATCTGGCCATTGGTATCGGTCTATGGGCTCTGGCATGGGTGCAACATTGAATGCAGCTGTTGGCATGTCGGCTTATGCGTTAACCGACCGTGCAACATGGATCAGTTACAACAATAAATCTGATTTTAAAATTCTGGTTGAAGGTGACAATAAGCTTTTTAACCAGTACGGAGTCATGTTGGTAAATCCAGAAAAATGTGGCAACGTAAATGCCCATACTGGCCAACAATTTATAGATTGGTTACGATCAGACACGGGTCAAAACGCCATTGCCAAATTCAGTATCGACGGACAGCAGCTTTTTTTCCCCAATGCAAACTAGTGTCTGGCTATATCAGGGCAGTACTAGTAGAAATTCAACTAATACCAATCCTGGCATTCATTTAGGTAACAGTCCAGCTACGAACTCAAAAACAATATGCTATTTGCTATTTGCTATTTGCTATTTGCAGGATATTCGAATCAGATGTAGTTGTGCGCAACAGATCCAAGCGAATCAATCCGGTAGCCTTGCAAATGTTGCGCATAGTCTGTGAATTCAGCGCTTTTGGCAAAACGTAGTAGTTGTTGGAAAGGTTCTTCAAAGTAATCTTGCCGCTGCATCAGTAGATCGAAGCGCTCTTCTATCACAGGTACGAAATGCAGTTGGTGTGTAGACGCAACACTAGCCAGACCAAACCCGACATCAGCTCGCCCACTGACCACAGCTACCCCGACATCATCTTCACTGTGCACTGGTTTAATTTTTTTAAGAGAATCAAACGAGATATCATTGCTCTTCAACAAATGCAGCAACACAGATTGTGCTCCAGCCTCAGCTGGCCTTGGCACAAATGAATAAGGCTGCAGATCGGCCAGCGACTTCACTTTAGGTGCAAGTTTTTTATTTATTATCAAGCCACGTTGACGGTAGGCCCAGGTAATTAACACAGCAGATACACCAGCCACAAAAGGTTTTACCGCGTCAACATTCCAGTTCTCTTTCTCCGGTGTATAAATGTGCAAGCCAGCTACGATTCCTTCGCGAGAGATAAAGCGTCGCAACCCATCTCGGCTTCCATCAAGATGTGTTGCCATGCCACAGCGGGATTGTCTTATCGACCATTCCAGCAAGGGATCGTGGCTGCCCAGTAACGTGCAAGGGCGCGGATTTTCCGGTACTTGATAATACTCCGCATGCTCTGCCAACCATGCATGAATCTGATCACTTGGAAACAGTAGCTTGCCAATGGCTTTGGTGCAGGGCAATGTCCCAGAGGCCGCCAAGTCGTAAACCTTGCGCTCTTTTATTCGCAGTAGCTCAGCAACTTCGCGTGTTGTGAGAAACTCATGCATTAAGAAAAAAGCTCCAGGTATACCGTGAAAATGACACAGTTAGCCAGTTGTTCTAACGATACAGAAAAACGACACAAAGCATGGAAGGTTAACCGATAACAGAGAAGCTTGAGTTCTGATTGATCTCGCGGTTACGCGAAAAGAAGTCCAGGGATATCGAACGCTTGATATGCTTGAGTTCAAATTGCACAGGCTCATTGTCGTGGTTTTGTCCGTTTTGTTCCGCAGCTATTATTGATGCCATGATCTTGCCAGCAACAGGTGCGTTTTTATACTGATTACCACTGGTACCACAAGCCATGTAAAAACCAGGAAGATCGCTTTTATCATAGATGGGCATCCAATCTTCGGATACATCATAGAGCGCAACCACACCTTTTGCTGTATCGGGTATTGACAGGTCGGGTACGCGTTGCGCCAGACGCATAACCAAGGTTTTCCATTGATCCGAAAAATCAAGATCATAGTTATCCGGATCGTCAACCCATTCACGCTCATCGCATGCAGGATCCTCAGAACCTATGAGAAGGTTACCACCTGATTCTGGACGAGTATAAGTATGAATATCACTGTCTGATGTCACCACAGGTTTGGCATCATTAAAACTCTCTGGAGCTTTGACATGTGCGACCTCGTGGCGTAATGCACGAGTCGACATTTTCATGCCGCTTGTCACACCAGCCAAGGTATTAATTTTTGATGAATGTGGTCCGGCAACGTTAACCACCACTGATGTTTGTATTTCAGTGCCGTCAGATAACAGCACTCCAGCAACGCGACCATCTCGTTGCACTATCTCTTTAACTTCTTCATTGAATTTAAATGTAGCGCCCGTAGCTTGCGCAGCGTACTGTACATTGACAGCTGACCTCATCGGATCATTGACATATCCACCGCAAGGAAAAAACACAGCACCTGAAATATCGCCGCCAGTTGGTTCACCGAATGCATGATCGTTTAACAGCTTTGCTGGATGATAGCGTTGCGTATCTGCACCCGGTAAAAACTGCTGCATTGCTGTTCTATCGACATGTTCATATGGGCAGCCTAAAGCATCCATTGTTTCACATACTTTTTTGAGCTGATCGTTTACTTCTGTCTTTGCAACCAGACAACCTGTATTGTGATACTGAATCAAATCTTCGGGTTTAAGGCCAGAACCAATACCCGCACCAAGATATGCCGACCAATCCTTCCAGTAATGCCAGCCCTCATAAGCCAGCGCACAGGTTTCAAACGCAGAATAATATGTTCTTATAATGGCACAGGACGCAGAAGTACTGCCATAGCCAGCTTGCGGCAATTTATCAAGCGAGAGCGTTTTGAACCCTAGCTTGCTGAGCTCATAAGCAGTACATGCGCCTATGACACCAGCGCCAATAATCACTGCATCATACGAATTTTTCATTGATTACTCATGTGACTTTATATTATTAGAACTAATGCGATCGTACAACCGCGGTGCGCCGCATGCCGGCGCTGCAAACTCGTGGTAAGAGCGCACTATCACCCCTAAGCACCCAAGCACTTCTCAAGTGCTTACATTGTGGCACCAATTTGCCAGGGCACAAATTCGTTATCACCAAGCCCGTTTTGCTCACTCAATGTCTTATGGCCTGAAGCAACACGCAAAAGAGTATCGTAAATTTTAGCGCCGACATCAGCGACCGATTCGCCATCAGATACAATGGTGCCAGCATTGATATCCATATCATCAGGCAACTGATTAAACATATCGGTATTGGTTGCAATCTTTAGGCTCGGAGACGGCTTGCACCCAAAGGTTGAACCGCGCCCCGTGGTAAAAGCAACGAGATTACAACCACCGGCGACCTGCCCTGTAACTGAAACTGGGTCGTATCCTGGGGAATCCATAAACACAAAACCCCGCTTATCCACGGGTTGAGCATAACGAAAAACACCATTAAGCGGTGTTGTCCCACCCTTGGCAACCGCTCCCAGGGATTTTTCAAGAATGGTTGTTAAACCACCTAATTTATTACCGGGTGATGGGTTGTTATCCAGACTACCGTCATTACGACGGACGTAGTCCTGCCACCAACTTATACGATCCATTAGAGATTCAGCAACCTCAGCCGACGCGGCACGTCGAGTAAGTAGATGTTCGGCACCGTAAATTTCAGGTGTTTCGGCCAGCACCGCAGTGCCGCCCTGGCGCACAAGTAAGTCGGCCGCAAAACCCAAAGCTGGATTTGCAGTGATTCCAGACAAGGCATCCGAGCCACCACACTGCAGCGCCAAAGACAAAGCTGATACAGGGCAATCTTCCCGGGTAGTCTGATTGACTTCCGCCAGCATCTCTCTAACTTGCTCAATCCCTTTTTGTATGGTTTTTGTGTGTCCCCCACTGGTCTGTATGTTCATGGTACGTAACAGTGGTCCGCTGGCAAGTTGTGTTTCACTCAGCGTAGATTGAATTTGACTGGCTTCACAACCAAGACCTACAAATAAGACACCACCAACATTTGGATGCATTGCATGGCCTGAAAATACACGCTGCAGGTTATCCCATCCATCACCGCTAGTCGCCATCCCACAACCCGTGCTGTGCGTAAATGCCGCAATACCATCCACGTTGGAGAACTGCGCCAAATGCTTATCTTCAACACCTTGCGCAATTCGATGTGCTACCGTTGCAGAACAATTCACACTACTAATAATGGCAATGTAGTTACGTGTACCTACACGCCCATCAGGGCGTTTATAGCCTTTAAAAGTATCGGTACTTTTGATTTCTATGGATTCAGTT
>CALHRQ010000216.1 GCA_938038175.1 uncultured Granulosicoccaceae bacterium
GATCCGATTGCGGAGTACGGGAAATGAAGGTCACGCACGTTACCGTCAATCACATCGACCCGCCACTTGAAAATATTTAGAGTCAGGTCTTTGCAGTGCAACACGATGTTTCGCTGCAAAGACCTGACTCTATAATTTCCCTACGATCGCAAGCTTCCATGCTCACACACAAATAGCCATTGCATAAAGTGCGGCTGAGCCAGACGTTAGGCATACTATTGAACACTGTTGTACGGTTGGGCTACAAGAATGCCTGCGTCCGGTACAAAGCCGACCTTGCTGTATTCCAGATAAGGTCCGCTTTGGAGAATATTACGTTTGCTACACTTATTATTTTGACTAACGACATGACCTCTTATATGAAAAAGTGCTTTGTAATAAATTCAAACAGAGATTAATTTCTTGATATGAATATTTGTCAGCACCACTCCGGAATATCATAGGCTACTATCTAATTCGTTATTCGATTGCTTGTTAATTCATAATTCTCATTAGCGTGAAGAATGGTTAGCAGACTCGCTAGTGCCCACTTCAGATCTTAGATAATCCTTCGAGTAGTAGCGCGATTGCTTCTGCACCAGGATCGTTATGGCCTATTAACTTGCTTTCTGATACATAAGAGGAGCGTCCTGCATTTGCCTTGCCCATTGTAGATGTTAAATCTGCGCCTTTTCTAGCAGCAGCTGAAGCCATCGGCAACCCATTGTCGAGTTCATCTAATGCGGGTTGCAACGCGTCAATCATAGTTCGGTCTCCTACACTCGCTCCACCAACTTCCTGGATACGTTCTAGACCAGTTTTTAGTGCACCTACATAGTTTTGTCCTGACGCAGAAGCATCGCTCGCAGCAGTAAAAAATATCGCCAGCAAAACACCGGATGATCCGCCCATTGTTTGACTTAGTTGCATACCAATCGCTCGGTATAGCTGTGTTAAATCAGCGAGTGGTAATTCATCTACCGTATCTTTCATCGCGCGTGCGGCTGTTGCCAAAGTGCTGCCAGTGTCACCATCGCCTGACTGGGAGTCCAGTTTGTTTAGGACTACCTCATTCTCAATTAAAATATCGCAACACTTGAGCAAAAAAGCGCGCGTATCATCGTGTTTCGAAGGGATAGGCTTTATGGGGGCAAGGCCATCAGGAAGTGGCTTTATATCGTGTTTAGCAATATTGGTAAGCGCCGGCCATGCACTTGGCCCAACTTCTTGAGCCAACAATTTCTTATTTTCTGTGGTAATCGGCAACAGAGAAACAGAAAATCCACGCATATCGAGAGATGTCATTAGTGGTGCGGGGCCAATAATGTGCATTATCCGTTTGCCTATTTTAGATTTTAATAATTCGTTAGACAAAATAGACATCTCTAGAGGGGTAGCACTACCAAGATTATTCACAAGTGCCACACATTCTTTTGCAGTGATTTTGGCTTCTAGCTTTTTGACAACAGCTGCCATAGCCTCTTTTGCGTTTGTAAATTCTACCTGTTCAACTCCAGGTTCACCGTGTATGCCAAGCCCCAGCTCAGCCATTCCCTCTGCAATTCTTTCCACAGAATCCGAACCTGGAACATTACATGTGCTAAGAGACATCCCGATGCTGATCGCGCTACTTATGGTACTTTGAGCAACTTCCGCGACTTCATCGAGGGTTGCGCCATTCTCTGCCAATGCACCAGCAATCTTATGCACAAATAAAGTGCCAGCTACACCTCTCGCTTGAGGTAAATCTGGCAAGGCAATATCGTCATCAACAATCACCATCCGGACATTCAGCCCAAACGCTCGTGCTCGTTCTGCCGCGAGCCCGAAGTTCAAACGGTCGCCAGTATAGTTTTTCACTATTAGAAGACAGCCAGCGTCTCCTGTCACCGCGAGTATTCCTGCGAGTACGGCATCAACGGAAGGCGAGGCAAAGACGTCACCGCATACTGCGGCAGTTAATAGGCCGCGTCCAACGAAGCCAGCATGTGATGGCTCATGGCCCGAACCACCGCCAGATACCAAGGCTACTTTAGACATATCCCAGTCCGATCGAGTCAGCACTCTTATATGAGGGTATCCATCTAATCGAGAAAGATTAGAAGAAGTCGATAGCACGCCATCGATGGCGTCCTGAACGATGTTTTCTCTTTTGTTTATAAATTGATTCATGAGAATTGTCCTTAAGAACTTATACGTTTTCCTGATTGATCAAAGAAAAGCGGATGACTGGGCGCAACAGCAAGCGTGTCGCCTGACTTCAGGGAGGTATGTGCATCGGTAACAGTTACAATGTCATGCCCTTTAAACCGCATATGAAGACGCGTCTGATCTCCAAGGCGCTCTACCCGAGTGACAGTACCATCGGAGCCTTCGGTATAGATAATGTGTTCTGAGCGCAAACCAATCCATTTTGCACCAGACGGTGCCGTTCCAAAAAGATCAGCGGGTAAGATATTAATTCTCGGTTGCCCCAATCTTCCTGCTGCATAAATACTGACTGGGTCTTCATAGATTTCACGCGGGCTACCTATCTGCACTAATTTACCTTCATCGAGGACGCCTACATGCGTTGCCATAGTCATCGCTTCTACTTGATCGTGGGTAACATAGAGTAGTGTTGCACCGCGATCTGATTGGATTGATTTCAATTCGATTCGAAGGTCTGCGCGTAGTTTTGCATCAAGAGAGCTTAACGGCTCGTCCATAAGGTACACTGATGGATCGCGCACTAATGCCCGACCTATAGAGACACGTTGCATCTCACCACCCGATAACGCAGTTGCCTTGTTATCTAATTTGTGAGAGATCTGTAAAACCTCGGATATCTCTTCAACTTTTCCTTTAATGATGTCAGCTGGTGTTTTCAGTAACGGCGACTTCAGCGGAAATGCTAAATTCTCTCTAACCGTTAAGTGCGGATACAATGAATACTGTTGAAAGACCATCGCTACATTTCGTTGTGCAGCCGTTTTACCATCCATGTTTTGATTATTGATAAATATTTGCCCCTGCTCAGGGCGCTCCAAGCCTGCAACCATTCTTAATGTCGTGGTTTTACCGGCCCCAGTCGGGCCAAGCAAAACCAAAAACGAGCCATCGTGCACCGTTATACTTAAGTTATCGAGCGCTTTCACACTGCCGTAGGCACGAGTGACATTCTCTAAGCGGATCTCAGCCATGTGCAAGCACCCTTTCGTTTGCCGTTGAGCGCAAAACCGACCCGGTATTGCTGTCAAAAATACTTAGGGTTTGTGCATTAAGCTCCAATCCAGTATTCGTATTAGCCACTACATCGATATTAGAAGCCACACGGGCTTTAACTTCACCGAACTCTGTTTTTACGGTAACAATCTGAGTAGTTCCAAAGTATTCGATAGCAGTCACAACTCCGCGAAGTGGAGCGTTATCATCAAGTCGAACGTGCTCTGGCCTTACGCCCAATGCCAGTTCTCCGCTTAATGAATCTATCTGCGTTGGGATTCCAATAGACACATCACCTAACTGGATACTGCTTGTTCCTGATTTAACGGTACTATTGCATTGTAGGAAATTCATCGGAGGCGAACCCAAAAAGCTTCCTACGAACATGGTGGCGGGCCAATCATAAATATCCTGCGGCACACCAAATTGCTCAACGACGCCATGGTTCATAACGACAATCTTGTCGCCCATCTGCATTGCTTCTAATTGATCATGTGTCACGTATACGGTTGTAGCATTAATACGATCATGCAAGGCTCGAAGCTCATCCGCCATCCGCTCGCGGAACTCAGCATCCAGAGCCCCTAATGGCTCATCCATAAAAAATGCTTTGGGTTCACGGACTATTGCCCGTCCTAGCGCAACGCGTTGCCGATCGCCACCGGATAAACCACCTACCGGCGTATTCAATAAATCTTCTATATCAAGTATTCGTGCGACCTCATTTACCCGTCGTTTAACTTCACTACGTGAAACACCCTGGCTCTTCAAAGGGTACGCAATGTTCTTTCCTACATTTAGATGCGGATATAAAGCGAACATTTGAAAAACAAATGCAATATCCCGTTGGCTAGCGGGTTTCTGTCCAACCTCCATATTATCAATGTAGATTTGGCCGCTAGTTGGCAGTTCTAACCCAGCCATCATCCTAAGCGTTGTCGTTTTACCACAGCCTGATGGCCCAAGAAGCATGAAAAATTCACCGTCTTCTATGGTAAAAGTCGAAGACTGAACTGCAGTAAAGTCACCGAACTCCTTCTTTACTTGCTCTATTCTTATTTGTGCCATTACTTACTCTGGAAAATGACTAACGATGATAAACATTACCGTGCCTACTAGGGTAACGATGAACGAGTACGTGTAAAGAGACATCGCGTACGGTTGCATGAGCATGAAAACCCCTAAAGCAATAAGAATGCTTGCAATCATTTCCCAGGGGCCGCGACGAAACCATAATAGACCTTTGAAAAAATCAATCATTTTCTTACCGCCCCAAATGTGATGCCGCGCAATAGGTGCTTGCGTAGTACAATGGTAAACACCATCACTGGCATAAGAAATAATGTCGCCCCTGCCGCTACGGCAGGCCAGTCTTTCCCACCAACTCCAATAATCGTAGGTATGAAAGGGGGGGCTGTCTGAGCTGTCCCAGATGTCAGTAAAACAGCAAACGCATATTCATTCCACGCAAAGATAAGACAGAAGATGGCAGTTGATGCAATGCCCGTAGCTGCTTGTGGTAAGACGACTTTATAAAATGCCTGAAAGCGTGTGTAGCCATCTATTAGCGCAGCCTCTTCGTACTCCACTGGTATTTCGTCAATAAATCCCTTCAATAACCATACGGATAACGAAAGGTTTACTGCGGTGTATAAAAGGATCATCCCTAAATGAGTATCACTTAGCCCGAGATTCTTAAACATTAGAAATATCGGAATGGCAACCGCTATAGGCGGCATCATTCGAGTGGATAAAATGAAAAAGAGCAAATCGTCCTTCAACGGAACTCGAAATCTACTAAACGCGTAAGCGGCAGCTGTTCCAAGCAACATACATAGCGCTGTTGAGCCAAAACCAATAATAATTGAATTAAGGAACCGCTCTGAGTACCGAGAAGGACCCGCAATGACTTGCCCCCGATCCCTAACCAGTTGCTCGTACCATGTTTTTGCTGGTTCCAAATTAGCAAGATCTTCATTATTAACACGGGTACGTGTAGTGAAGAGATTTACATAGCCTTCAGCAGTTGGTTCAAAAAACACTTTCGGCGGATAGGCTATCGCATCCTCGGATGTTTTGAAGCCGGTTGCGACTATCCATAAAAGCGGCATCAAGGTAACGATTGCGTATAGTATGACAACCGTTCCGGCACCCCATTTGGTTCGAGAGGAAGGCTCATTTGCTGAATAACTCATCGTTCTTTCACCTTATTGAGCGCTTTGACGTAGATAGAGGCCAAACCGAAGACTGTCACAAACAGAATTACTGCATAAGCAGATGAAAATCCTGTACGCCACTTTTCAAACGCTTCTCGTTTCAAGTCTATCGATGTGAGCGTAGTCGTATTGCCAGGACCACCGCCAGTGAGCTGCACAACCAAGTCAAACATTTTGAAATTCTCAATACCTCGGAACAACACTGCTAGCATTAAAAAAGGCAGTACCATAGGAATAGTGATCGTCCAGAATTGTCTCCACTTACTAGCCCGGTCGCACTCAGCTGCCTCGTATATATAGTCAGGTATTGATCTCAGACCTGCTAAACATATCAGCATAACGAACGGTGTCCACATCCATGTATCGGCGATGACTATTGCCCATGGCGCTAAATGAACATCGCCGATCATAGAAAAGCTTGCGGGGTCTGCGCCTGTGAAAAACGCAACTACATAGTTAAATAGTCCTATCTGTGGTTGGTACAGGAACGTCCAGAAATTACCCACTACAGCCGGGCTTAACATCATGGGTAATACAATTATCGTAGTCCACATATCGTTACCACGAAACTTTTTATTGATCAGGTAAGCCAGAGTGAATCCTATCAATACCTGTAAGACAATGGTCCACACGAGAAAGTGTGCGGTTGCCTGCATGGTCGCCCAAGTGTCAGTGTCGGTGAGTATTCTTTCGTAGTTGCGAAAACCCACCCAATCGATGTCACGATTAGGCCGGTTTACACGGAAATTTGTAAAACTTAGCCAAATAGTCCAAATCAATGGAAAAATATTCACGGCTAACAACAGAAAAATTGTCGGAGCTATGAAGATCCAGGCAATAGCTCTATCCGATAACCCTCTAGCTTTTGACGCTATGGAATCAGGTGTTGATTCTGCCAGTCTTTCAATAGGACCAGAGCTGCTTTTATTCTGCATGTTGAATTCTTAGTTTCAGTACGGGCGTTTAGCGTTTCTAACTCAACGAGTAAAACCGCAACGGAGCGAGATTACGCTCCGTTGTGGTCAATGCGTCGCTCTATCGCTTCCCTTCATCCTCTAGAATTTCAATCCAATCCTCAACAAGACTGTCTAGCGCTGCTTTTGCCGTTCCTTCACCGGCCACCACATAGTTGTGAACACGCTCCTGCATTGATAACAGTAAATCTGCATAAGCAGGCTCTGCCCAAAAGTCTTTTACGATAGCCATAGAATCCAGGAACGTTTGTGCATACGGTTGGCTTGATGCAAATCCGGGATCTTCAACCACTGAGCTCAGAGCTGAGTAACCGCCTGCTGCCCACCAATCCTGCTGAACACTTGTTTGTGCAAACCACTTTATGTATTCCAGGGCTGCGTCTTGCTTTTCTGACGATGCAACAACTGAAATACCTTGTCCACCTAGCTGTGCAAAGTGACCACCAGGCCCTGGAGGGTTAGGGAAATATCCTGACTTACCACCACCAACATTAGGATCGGCTTCAACGCCTGGCCAAATAAACGCGAAATTCATCTGCATAGCAACTTGACCAGACTTGTATGCGTCGATGTTTTCACCCATGTACCAGTTCGATGAACCAGGAGGGGTTACGGTGTCATAAAGTTCTTTGTAGTACTCGAGACCTGCAATGGCACCTTCGGAATTCACAAAACCCTCGATTTCGTATGGGTTGTCAGCGTTATCGTACTCAAAGCCAAAATTATAGAGTGCGTTCGTTACACCCATTGTGATGCCTTCAGAGCCTCGCTCGGTATATATCGCAGCGCCGTATACGGTTTTTCCATCAATCTCACGACCTTGGAAAAATTGGCCGATATCCTTAAGCTCTTCCAGAGATGCAGGGACTGCGAGATCGCGCCCATATTTTTCTTTGAATTCAGCTTGAAGCTCTGGGCGCTCAAACCAGTCCTTACGGTAAGTCCAACCCACGACGTCACCGAAAGCCGGCAGTGCCCAGTAGTTCGGCGTACCCTTGGGCCATTCGGCATAACCGGTGACGGTTGCAGGTATGAAGTCACCCATATCAATGCCTTCTTTATCGAAGAAATCATTTAATTTTATGTACTGACCATTCTCAGCCGCGCCCCCAATCCACTGACTATCCCCAATTAACAGATCGCACAACTGACCACCGGAATTTAGTTCGTTTAGCATCCGATCTGCAAAGTTGGGCCAAGGCACAAATTCAAAGCTCATATTGTGTCCAGATTCGGCTTCAAAATCCTTACTTAGCTCGACCAGAGCGTTCGCTGGATCCCAGGCAGCCCAGCAAAGCGTTAAATCTTCAGCCATGGCTGGCTGTGTTAGCGATGCCAGTCCTCCCAATAATGTCAGTGAGGCTAAC
>CALHRQ010000217.1 GCA_938038175.1 uncultured Granulosicoccaceae bacterium
TTCAAGCACACCATCTATCCAGCGCGACACTGGCATGCCAGGACGGTTTTGAGGAGGTACTTGTTTATCACCAACAGTTTCGTATGCGTCTGGATCGAAGCGATTTTTAACCCAATCTGCTTCAAGACCCCAGACATCAGACCAGTGTTTCCAAGAGCCTGCTGACAGACCAAAGTAACCTGGCAAGCTGTGGCTTAGAATACACATATCGGTTGCACCCTGAACATTGTCGTGGCCGCGGAAGATATTAGCACCGCCACCAGCAACACCCATGTTGCCAAGTGCTAACTGCAATGCGCAATACGCACGCGTGTTGTTATTACCGATGGTGTGCTGAGTACCACCCATACACCATACGATGGTGCCCGGACGATTTTCATGCAGCGTTTGTGCAGCTTGCTTCAATGTTGCTTCAGGAATACCAGTAACACGCTCAGTTTCAGCCGGTGTCCATTTGGCGACTTCTTCTTTGATCTGGTCCATGCCATAAACACGCTGTTCGATAAACGTCTCGTCTTCCCAGCCGTTTTCGAAAATGTGCCACATGATGCCCCAGATAACCGGTACGTCGGTACCCGGACGCATTCTGATGTACTGATCTGAATGTGCAGCGGTACGAGTGAAGCGCGGATCAACCACGATAAGCTTGGAACCGAGTTCTTTCGCTTTGAGGATATGTTGCATCGCAACCGGGTGCGCTTCTGCAGCGTTAGAACCGATAAAGAACATCGCTTTGGAGTTCTGCATATCGTTGTAGGAGTTGGTCATTGCACCGTAACCCCAGGTATTTGCAACGCCCGCCACTGTAGTGGAGTGACAAATACGCGCCTGGTGATCGACGTTGTTGGTACCCCAGAGGGCTGCAAATTTACGGAACAAATAAGATTGTTCGTTGTTGAATTTAGCAGAACCCAGCCAGTAGACCGAATCAGGTGAAGACTCTTCGCGAATCTCCAGCATCTTGTCGCCGATTTCGTTAATGGCTTCGTCCCAGGAAACCCGAGTCCATTTGCCACCAATCAATTTCATTGGGTATTTGAGTCGACGCTCGCCATGGCCGTGTTCTCGAACCGAAGCGCCTTTGGCACAGTGTGCACCCAGGTTTATTGGTGAATCGTAGTCTGGCTCTTGACCAGTCCACACACCATTTTGAACCTCAGCCATTACACCACAGCCCACTGAACAGTGTGTACAAACAGAGCGAATGACTTCTGTTTCAACATCTGGCTGAGGGCTGTTGGCAGCCTCTGCTTTTTTCAGCATGGATGGTCCACCACTGAAAGCCAATGCCGCACCACCAGCGGTTACACCTGAGTTTTTCAGGAATGTACGACGATTTACCGCCTCACCCAAAAGGCCTTGGGATTGAGCGGCACCCTTTTCGCCTGGGCTAACTGCCTGTTTCTTTTTTAATTTCATTGGACGTCTCCTCCAATTAAAAAATATTATTTATTATTCGGAAAATGCGCCTAGAAACGCGCGGCTTTGTAGTAACGACGAACTTTTTCAGTTTCTTTGTAGCCAGCATGTTTGCCGGCTGCATTAACTTCAACTTCAATTTCTGGTGCGAGTGTGTTTGCACTGGCCGCACCTGTGGCAGCAGCTGCACCCGCGGCTACACTTCCCTGCAGGAAGCCACGCCGTTTAGCGTTAATGAATTTTGTCGGTTTGCTCATCGGGTTTGCTCTCCTCGTTAATCAGATGTTGTTTCTATTTCGTTATTTCTTGACTTTGTAACCAGACCAGACTAGACAACTTTCCCAACTCCAATAGCTGTAACTAGCTGACTACCCTTATTCACATATTCTTAACTTTTAATCCTTACCCCTACTCTTACTCCCTGCTCAACTATATCCCTACTTATATATCCCTACTTAACTATCAACAAATGAATGTCCTAAGTCGGCATTGCGAGTAATCGCGATTCAAAATCGATAAAACCTTCTCCAAAAAAACCAACAGCGCGATAAAAGTCTGCTGCCTTGGCACCCTGCAGATCCTTGAAAAACCGGTCTGCCCAAGGTGCTATGTTGTCGTTATAAAACGCTTTCTGCTGAGCGAAAGGCACCTCGGTTTTACTGCGAATAATAATTGCCATGGCATCGCACAATGCCGCAATGTGGTCTTCAGATTCTTTAACCCCATCCTGACGTTCTATTCCAAGCTTTTTCAGATCGCTACGCAAGCTGGCAAGTGGCTTCTCCATCAAGAACCCGGTGATATACCAGGATCCAAACGGGACAAGCTCACCACGACCCACCCCAATGAATAGATCGAGGTATTCGGTGCGAACACTATCCAGATCAGCTTTAACGGCTGATTGCTTCATGAGCTCCCAACCCATCGCAACATCGCCATCAGCGGGATCGACTCCTTCGATGCTGCTAAGCACATCCAAAACTTCCTGATCGGGCTCTCGTGCCAGAAGACGCCCCAGAAGCTCATACACCGTAGCGCGCATGCTCTGCGCCTGATCATTCAGGAACTCGTCTTCGTTTTTGACCGGCAGCACCGATGTATCGCTTGTACTCACTTGATTTTCACTCTATGAACGCACAAAAATCCTATGAAAGCACAACAGCCTTATGAACTCACAACAGCCATACTCGCATACTGGTCGTGATCGCCTACCACACTCTAGCGTTACAAACTCTAACGTTCTCATCCTAACGTTCTCATCTGAATATGCAAACAAGTCACCGATTAAGAATTCCAAACTGCGCCAAAATGTTCTATCCAACCTATGCTTCTAGCCAATATGACCAAGAACCACAACTACCTTTAAGTACCAGGGCTTGTTAACACTTTGATTAAGATACAAAAATATTTTATTTTAGGAACACTTGCCAGATTTTCATAAATCAAGCATTTTATTTCAAATAACTAACCGAATTAATACCAATATCAAGTCCTTGTGGTCTCTTCATCCTTGTGCACATCAATACCCTTGGCATCTTCCTCAAAAATATCCCGCACACGGCAGTCTTCACACATTTTTAATCTTCTGCGTGCCTTGTCATCACCGAACATCCAATGCCCTTCAAGCTTGCTGAACATGGTAGAAATAATGCGCGCTGTTGCAAATGGTTTTTGGCAGCGAATACAATCAAACGGTGCATCTTCATTGAGCGTTTGTATTTTTCTGGCTTCAATGCTGTTGTAGGTGTAGCGCGGCGTTAATGTAATTGCTGCTTCAGGGCAGGCTTTTTCGCATAAACCACATTGCAGACAATTTGCTTCGATCATCCTTAAGGCTGGCGTATCCTGACCGTCCAGCAATGCCTTGGCAGGGCAGGTCGAAACGCAAGCCATACAAAGGGTACATTTTTCTTTATCCACTTCAATAGCCCCAAAAGGGGCCGAAGCAGGCAAAGATTGTTGCTCTTTTATTGGCTTAAGTTGATTGCCGAGCGTATCGAAGGCTGTGCGCAGTGTTTGCCGTTTGTCGTTATGCGTTGCAAAAGATGCCGGAGTGAGCTTTGCCAACATTGAATCGACTTCCAGTTGAGCAAGCATCGATTCAATATTATGCGACTTCACCATATGAACAATGGGCTCATTAATACCAAGCCCACTCATTAACTGTTCGAACAGGCTGATCTGTTCTTGAACCGCAGTGACGTTGGGGCTGGCATCGTCACTGTCCTGTACAAGAATAATTTTTTGAATACCGGCACACACCATGCTGGCCCAGTAGTCCATACCAAATGCCGAAACCTCTTCTACAAGCAGCGGCAATAAACCAGCTTGCTGAGCAAGCGCATCTATTGCTTCCTGCTGAGATTCTGAATGCATTAATAGCGTATGGCTATCAGCATCGCTTATGAGACCACGGGTTTTATCAATCGCATTACTGGGCCTTGGATAGGCGTAGTTCATTGCACCACTAGGACACACAGTGGCACAAGTTCCGCAGCCCTGACACAAATAAGGATTGACCTTTACACCCTCACCATCGGCTTGGATCGCTTTGGTTGTGCACACATCGATACAGTTGGAACAACCGTTAAGTTCGCTTCGACTATGAGCACAAATGGATGCGTTGTAGTCAAAGTATTTCGGTTTTTCAAATTCACCCAGTAACGTGGGTATTTCGTCTATCGCAGCTTTTAAGGAGTGCTCGTCTTTGGCGTGATAGTAGCCAAAAGGGGGCAGGAGCTGATCGAAAAAAGGCTCAGTCGATAAGTCCAGTACCAGATCAAATGCGCCACTCTCTCGATACACAGAAACGGCTAATTCGATAGCGTCGCCTCGATCATCGGCAATAGCGATGAACGCTCCGAGGTAGCCAGTTAAGGTGAGCGAAGAGGTACTAAAGACAGCAATGCCGTCATCAGTTAATTGTTTTTGTAACTGCGTGGAATGCGCATTGACTGTGACAATCGTTACGCCCGCGCAGTTCAGGCGGCTTGCAATTTCTATGGCGCGCTCGGTGTCACCAATTATCAGGCAATAACCCGCTGAGTGATAGTCGATTATGGACGTGGTGGCGCCCGCACCCTGATTGGCAATCGCTACATCAGTAGAAGCCACAATGTTGACTGGTTGGAAGTCATTATTCATACAGGCGAGCCGTCCTTTGATCTGTGCTGCTTCAGCTTAGGATCGACTGCAACCGAAGTGCTGTTATTTTTTATTTGCTGCACTTCGGTTGAATCGACCTGCGCAGATTGCCCCTCCAGAGACAACTGCACCTCCTGTTCTTTTACCGCAACGAAGCCCGATGCTTCAAATGCCGGGTTATCCTGTGCGACTTTATCCTGCGGCTCGGATTGCAATTGAGCATGATTGGAAACAGCTTGATCTTCATCTTGCTGCTCAGCTTCAGCTTCGCCTTCCTCAGCTACACCGTCTTCAGCTTCAATTTGTTCTGCTTCTACGTGCTCTGCTTCTGCCTGCTCAGCATTTAGCGCTTCTTCCTGTTCGCGCAAGAGCGCTTCTTCCTCATTTTGCGCTTGCTCAGCTGCGAGCTTCTCTTTGCGCTCTTTGTGAAACTTCATATCACAAGTAACTGTGTCACCGAGTGGTTCAAACACCGTGTAGTCTTCGTCGTAATCATTTAAACCGTCGCGGACGTTGTATATGGGCAAAGAAAAAATGTGCTTCAAGGCCGCTCTTCGCAGCACTTCACTGACACCTTTGTTAAAAAACATACTCACATCACTTGATGCACTAAGCGATGTAATCTCCGGCATATCCGCATCAGTCAAAAGCGGCTCTTCGGATAGGTTAACTTCATCCAATGCATGCTGCTCTGTGCTTGCAGCACCAGCGTTCAATGAAGAAGCATCTTCGCCCTCAGTTAAATGGATATCGGGTGATTGAATCGCTGCGGTGGATTGTTCTTCGTCTGCAGTCTGATGGAAAGCATGTCCGGTTTGTGGAACAGCTTCTTCTGGCGTCGCTATTTCAGCGCTGCGTGAATTTGATTGATGTTTTCTTTTTGACCAGCGGCCAACAAAAGACGAACTCTCTGTGTCAACACTCATGTTTGAGGCCTCACAAATTCATCCTCTGATAGCCATTTTTTTCTTTTGCGTTTTTTAAACGGCTGCGGCTTGTAGTGCTCAAGAACGAATGCTTCCATGTAGCGATAAAGCTCACCTGGAATACTGCAGCTGAGTACCAACGCATCCGTTTCTGCATGAGCAGTAGCCTCATCGTAATCGCACGTTACCAACAATGGTTCTACCGGTAAACCATGCTCGCTATCGTCAATTTCTTCTCGACAAACTACATAGACCAATGGCTTGTCGCCAATAAGTGCATGCCAGTAACGTTCGCAGGCATCTTTATAAAGGGTGATAGAAAAGTCGCCCCATGCGAATAGTTCACCGCTTTGAGTTGAACCAATAGGGTGGCCCGGCTCCGCCTCGTATCGGACTGCAGCCCCCATCA
>CALHRQ010000218.1 GCA_938038175.1 uncultured Granulosicoccaceae bacterium
CGTTTGAAATGTTTGCTTGACACTGCTTGATTAACTTGTAAAGGTATCCATTCCGATTCAAAGCATTCAGTAAAATTTAAGGTGTCAAGTATGCAAAGTAGCATGATGTCAATGCCACTAACGATCTCATCGTTAATCGAGCATGCTGCGCGTTATCACGGTGAAACTGAGGTTATTTCGGTGGAAACCGATGGCACCGTCGCCACATCTAATTGGTCTCGTATTGAATCGGATGCTAGAAAGCTATCGGCAGTATTGAGTTCTTTGCACGTCAGTTCAGATGCATGCTGTGCCACTGTTGCCTGGAATAATAAACGCCATTTACAAATTTATTTTGGTGTTGCAGCCGGAGGCAGGGTTTGTCATACAATTAATCCGAGGCTGTTCCCAGAGCAGATTGAATACATCGTCAATCACGCTGCAGATGAAGTCGTATTTTTTGATAAAACATTTACACCGTTAGTTCGTGCACTTAAAGATAAGCTCCAGACAGTTAAACACTATATTTTTATGGGTGAATCTGACGATGAGGTAAAAACCGCCATCCCGGAAGTACTGTTTTACGATGAACTCCTGGCGTCGGCATCAGACGATTACATATGGCCTGCATTGGACGAAAACACACCGTCCAGCCTGTGTTATACCTCTGGCACAACAGGCCATCCCAAAGGGGTGTTGTATACGCACCGTACAACGGTATTGCACTCGATCGGCGGAAACCAGCCCGATGGGCTAGCGATATCTGCCAAGGATACTGTGTTACCGGTTGTGCCAATGTTTCATGTCAATGCATGGGGAGTTCCTTATATTGCTGCAGCAGTGGGCTGTCGTATGGTTCTTCCAGGTCCTGGGCTCGATGGAGATAGCCTTGTGCGTTTGATTGATGGTTATGGTGTTTCTCTCGCTTTGGGCGTACCTACCATATGGATAGGACTATTAGCTGCACTTGAAAAAACCGGAAGTAAAGTACCCTCGTTAAAACGTACTGTAGTAGGTGGGTCCGCACTACCAACATCAATGTTGCAAGACTTCCGAGATAATTATCAGGTTGATTCAATTCACGCATGGGGTATGACTGAAACAAGTCCACTTGGAACGATCAATCAACCTTTGTTTAAGCACCTTGAACTGCCAGAGGCAGAATATGAGCATGTACGTTTGGGTCAGGGTAGGCCGTTATATGGCATTGAATTACGTCTGGTTGATGATGATGGTGTTCAGGTTGCAGAAGATGGTGAGTCTCATGGACGATTACAAACAAGAGGGCTTTGGGTCGTTAGTCAATACTACAAAGCAAGCGAATCAGCCCTAAGTGAGGATGGTTGGTTTGACACCGGAGATGTGGCGACCATTGATAACGATGGCTATTTAATTATCCGTGATCGCTCAAAAGACATGATCAAATCCGGAGGCGAATGGATTTCATCTGTTGAGCTTGAAAATATTGCCATGAGCCACCCGTCAATAGCGCAGGCCGCAGCCATTGCTGCTGCGCATAAACAGTGGGATGAGCGCCCGGTCATGATTGTAGTCAGGCACGAAAACGCTGAATTGCGAGAAGATGAATTACTGCAGTTCTTCGACAATAAGATTGCGTCGTGGCAAAAGCCGGATGCGGTGATCTTTGTGGATGCACTGCCATTGGGCGGAACGGGTAAAGTGTTGAAAACTCGATTACGGGAACAATACGGAAGGCATCTGTTGTAAAAATTTTCTTTACGGTACTGAGTTATGCTCTTGAAGGTCTCTGAAACAATCGTAAGCTAGTGGGCGGATCATCTTCTAAATGCTGATGGGGCGAGGTTAGATAGTACCTGGACTGCCATCTGATCGGTATCGGGTTTGCGTGGTTTTTTTGCTGAAATTGGGGCTACCTCATGGGCGAAGTCAAAGGCCTTAGCTCGTGTAACACGATACCTATCAGGCCTGTGATGCCTGAAGAGTCGTCCTTCCATGCTGATGCATTGCTGTATGATCACATCATGCATCGTTTCAATTGTTTTTAAATTCTGCGGCCGTGGCAGTTGATGTTTGCATTAATATCACCACTGTATCAATAAGCTAACGTTCACGTTTACGAGGTCATCCTATGATGGGATTTAATTTCAGCTACATGATTTGGGTTATGCTGCCCACCATGGCCATCTCCGGGCTTGCATCCATGATGGTCAAGCGCACGTTTGCCAAGTATGAAACCGTTGGCACTCAGAAAGGCTTGACTGGGGCAGAAGCCGCCAGAATTATGCTTGAGCGGCAAGGTGTAACTGACTGCAAAATTGAAGCAACGTCTGGCAGACTGAGCGATCACTATGATCCACGCGTAAAAACCTTACGCTTGTCAGAGCCTGTATACAATGCCACGTCAATCTCAGCTATAGGTGTGGCTTGTCACGAAGCTGGCCATGCATTGCAACACGCTCAAGGTTATAAGTGGTTGCAAATGCGCTCAACATTAGTGCCAGTAACCAATATTTCCAGCAAAATGTCCATGCCTGTGATTATGGTTGGCAGCATGCTTATGGCTTTGGCGCCGGTGTTTGGTATGCCCGTTTTGTTGCTTGGCTGTGCTTTGTTTGCAGCAGCATTTCTTTTCTCTGCGGTAACTCTGCCAGTTGAGTGGGATGCCAGCGCACGCGCTAAAACGGCGATGGTTGACGCTGGTATCGTGAATCAGCAAGAAGCAAAGGGGGCCGGGTCTGTGCTCAATGCTGCATTTTTAACTTATCTTGCAGCTGCTATTGCCTCATTGATGACATTATTGTACTACCTGCACAGAACAGGCGTGCTCCGAATGTTACTGAATCGACGTTAATCTCAATTAGGTGCTCAAATTTGTTGCGTTGTAACTCATTAGCCTATATTCATGGCGCAACTTCTGTGAAAACTTTCTCGTTTGATAGCAAAACTAGTCTTGATCTGGCGTTTTTGATGGCCGCTAACGCTTTTGTGCAAAGTGTGCGCAGCAGGATTAAGTACTATGATCGAGCCAAGACTTACAGTGATAGAAGGCGGCTACAGCGAGAGAGCTGCCGAAAATGAAGTACCTGAAGATGAACTAATAGATGATTTTGAACTGTCTTTTAGTGACGTCAGCAATGAAACAAGTAACGATCTGGATTGGGATGACGATCTATTCGATGATCTCGATCTGGATGAACCAGAATTAAGAATCCATGACCAATACCTGTCGGACGAATCTGATCATCCAGAAGAAGACCTAACCGATCTATCCGGTTCTGTTGCCTTGCCAGATGATTGGGCTGATTTTGATTACGGCTAATTTTGAATACTTAAGAAAATAACTACTGGAAAACTTGGGTTATTCAGCAATCGCACTCAGTTCGGAGGGTATAAAATACCAGGTAGCAGGTTCTCCACTTTGAAAAGGCGCTTATATGAATGCATTGTTGATTGTTGCTCACGGCAGTCGTCGTGCCGAATCTAATGAAGAGATACGTAGCCTCACAAGGCTTGTGGCAGAAGCATCCACGGGTCGATTCGAGCTAATAGAATGTGCTTATCTTGAGCTAGCGGAGCCATTGATTCCAAATGGTATTGCTTCGTTGGTCGAACGAGGTGCTACTTCTGTACTGGTATTGCCGTACTTCCTTGCTCGTGGAGCACACGTAGCAAGTGATATTCCCAAAGAGGTAGCCTGTGCACAAGCAGGGCATCCAGATATCGAAATCTCTATCGCCGATTATCTGGGTGCAAACAAAGCTATTCCATCATTACTTGCTGAAATTGCTAGTCAAAGTTTGTCTGATGCCTAATTAAATTAGAGTGATGATTAAGCCGATTTCGTTGGTATCTGTTCAGAAATATGCCTATATAAGTCAAGCGAAGAAAATCCAGCCACTGTACGTTACGCTATTCAAGCAAGACGAAGCTAGCCAAACCAGGCTAATTTACTGTGTAGCGAGACAACGCTGCCGATGATAATCAATGTAGGTGCTTTGACATCCTGGGATTGCACAAGCTGAGGAATAGATTCAATTGTTCCAGTAATGACATTTTGATTAACCGTTGTGCCGCGCTCAATCAGGGCAGCTGGCGTTTTTTTGTCAAGACCATGTTCGATTAATTTCCTGCTCAGTGTTGGCAACCCGACCAACCCCATATAGCAAACAATTGTCTGTGATGATAAAACAAGACTACGCCAGGGTAATTCCAATTCACCTTGTTTGAGATGACCGGTAACAAACACACAGGATTGCGCATGATCACGATGTGTTAGAGGAATGCCTGCATAACTTGCGCATCCAGATGCCGCTGTAATGCCTGGGACAATCTGAAATCGAACGCCGTGTTCTGCAAGTGTTTCTATTTCTTCGCCTCCACGGCCAAAAATAAACGGATCTCCTCCTTTAAGTCTTAATACGCGTTTACCAGACTGTGCAAAACTAACCAGAGTATCGTTGATGCTACTTTGCTGCATGGCATGATTAGCTCGTTTCTTGCCAACATAGATGCGCTCTGCATCATCACGGCACATGTTCAGTATAGGTTCGCTGACTAGTCTGTCATACAACACGACATCAGCTTGCTGTATCAATCGCAATGCCCTGAAAGTGAGTAAATCCGGATCGCCAGGACCTGCACCAACCAGATACACTTCACCCGCTGAGTGGCTGTCTATATCATGGGTATCTAAAGTGTTTTGCAGCGCGCTGCGAGCCGCTTCCATATCACCGTTAATGGCTTTCTTCGAAACCTCGCCATCAAACACGTTTTCCCAAAAGCGCCTTTGAGCGGGGAGTTTTGTCAGTTTTTGGCGCACAGCCTGTCGATATTCACCCGCAAGTTGTGCAAGGCTTGCCATGCCTTGAGGAATAAAAGCTTCGATACGTTGCTTGATTAAACGCGTCATGATAGGTGATGCGCCACCGCTACTAATAGCGATAGTGAGCGGGTCGCGATCTACTATGGACGGGAGTAAAAAATCTCCAGCAGAGGGATTGTCTGCAATGTTACTCAGTACTTTGGCTTTTTTTGCATCAGCTGCAATCGCAGCATTGGTTTCAATGGAATTAGTACAGGCTAGAACCAATGTAGCGTTTGCCAGTTCTTTTGAAAATTCATTGGAAGGGTAGCTTGCATTGATATGCGTTAAGCGCCCAGCACTTGTCTGTTGTTGAATATACGGTTTTATTTGAGGTGATACTATGGTGACCTTGGCACCTGCTGCCAAAAGCGACTTTGTTTTTCTGCAGGCGATTCTTCCGCCACCAACAACGACGCAAGGTTTTTGGTCAACGTTTAAAAAAAGAGGCAGGTGTTTCAATCTATAGTCTCGCCGTGATCGCCAAACAAATAATAACTGACTACGATGATTTTTAATACAAACTCGATTGACTAAACGTAGAGAGAGAATCGTCGTGGTGGTCAAATTTCAGTGATTTCCTGCAACACGTCAGTTGTGAGCAGTAAAAGCGTCGTATAGTTGCAGGTTTTTCTGGTACAGGTGTAGCTGGAAGTCAGCTACCGCTATTATTCTCACGGAGTGATTCTGCGGAGAGGTTACTTTAAATGGGGATATTCCCACGCCTGCTGGTAAACCAGGCGTGGGAGTGGTAAAGCGTTAAATCAAATCAACGACCAGAACATAGGCATCGCTATTGTCAAGATAAGTAGGTAGATCTTCCAAGCCAGCTTTGAAGACAATCTCCACTCTGTCGCCGATGTTACGGCCTAGAAGTGATTCTGCCAGAAACTCTGGAACACCATCGGCTACACCTGCTCGGACTGTGAATGCTTCTTCCAAATCAGCACTTGTTTCAACCATTTCTCCAGTACTCCAACTGTACATTTCATACTTCAGCACTACTGGGTCGCCGAATTCGAGTGTTGTACCGGTGCCATTATTGATGGTTCTTCTGGCGGAGAATTCTGGTAACGCGCCCTCTGGTATGTCTACTCGAATTTGGTTTGCCGACTGGGTTACTGTCGGGAATCGAAAATCGTTAGAAACCAAAGGCGTGGTTGCTACGCTCTCTGCTGGATTTGAATCACCACCACTGCTACTGCCACCGCATGCAGCCAAGGTGAGAGTAGTCGCTGCAATAGCGAGCGTACCGAATATTTTTTTTACTGAATAATTCCTCATAATCTCGATCTCTAGAATGTGTGAAGAAGGCAGGACATGGTGTCCTGCCGTATCTATTTATATTTGCCCAGCGTTATTTAAGTTGAGCAACAGGTGCTAACGGTAACCAGACATCTTCCATCAAGATGGATTTACCGGTGATACGTTTTGCCCTTGCGAGGAATTTATAGTGCGTGACAGGTAGGCTTTTGATGTTGTTGTCAGTGAGTGAAGTGACTTCACCTTCGTCAACACTCAAGTTGCTGTTGCTGTCTGTCCAGATGGCGAGTGTAACCAATTCGTTGTTGGTTAGCTCTCCATCATTGTTGCTGTCAAGTTTTGCCAGTTTTTCAAAACCGTCTGCATAAACACCAGGCCGGTTGCCGAAAAGGTGTTCACCTGTGATTTTACCGCTAGCAGCAGAATCAATTAATACTGCCTGCTTAGGGGCAAACCATTCAGTTATGCTCTCGATATAGCCATCGCCGGTGATATCAGCGTTAAATTGACCACCGATACGTTCGATGAGCCCGTCGTTGTTTAAATCGAGCGCGATGGGTGAAATGAAGTGACGCTGACATGCGGTTAATTCAGAATCGAGACCGTTCTCAAACGCCGACATATAGTGAATTGAAGTTTGGTCGTAGCCATAGGCCCTGCCATTCCATTCAATTTCCCATAAACCAAAGAATTGAGAAGTCCAAACTGAGATTTTTTGTGAAACAAACTTGTGCGTATAGTCAGTTGAGTCAGTTATTATCACCAGCTCTTTGTTGCGATCATACAACTTGTATTGTGGTGCAAAGCCAAACTCGGCTGAATTAAATACATCAACGCCACCGATACTACTCGAACCACCTGTTTCTACTCTGCAAATTGGAGCATCTGGTGCATCAGCAACCACGATAGGTGCGGGTGCTTCAAGGTTAACCGTGACAATGGCGGTATCGTGAGAGCCACATGCGCCCCTGATGCCATACTCAATTGTGTAGCGGCCAGCTGTTGTGGTGTTGGTGACAGACAATTGCTGGCTTGCAGCGTCAACTGTCACGTTGCCAGGTACGTTGTGTCCTAGAAGAGTGACTTCATCAACGCGATCACCACAGGGTTCATCGTTACCTGTTACATTAATCAAGAAGTCGTCACCAACTTCCATTGTTATTTGGTCATCAGTTGCATGAGACGGCTCCAATGCAACTGGTAGCATGATCATGCCGCCATTAGCATATTGCAGTGTGCACGCCGAATCACTGTCTGTATTGCCGTCTTCTGGTAAGTTAAAAATTGCGGATACGCCATCTTGATTAGCGATACTGGCACCAAGAGCGGGTTGTTGGTTGTTGATAGTGAACTCGTGTCCGTCGAGTGCAACGAAGTTCAGCTGATATTCGCCTGCAATTAAATCGTTGAAGACGAAATTTCCATTATTATCGCTATCAATGCTTGTAGTGTTTCCGGTCGCCAGACTCGTCAATTGGACGATAACACCACTCGTAGCAGAATCGCCGGCATTGAATAGGCCGTCTCCGTTCGCATCAGTCCAGGTACCACCGCAAATTGCGAAGTCCGCAGGTGGAACAGCAGGAGGTACTGCAACAAACGCTGCGTCTATATTGGCAACATTTGGAATAGCCTCTGTTAAACAAACCTCAGCTGTTGTGCCATCTGCGCCAGCATCGTTATCACCACCGGGTAAGGCTGCCTGCAAAGTAGCGTCAGCCGGTGAGAAGCTCAATGTGTAGCATTGGTCTACATCAAGGTTCCCGAAATAATAGCCGCCATCAGCGTCAGTTTCGCTAGTAGCGATACCGCTGCCATTTAAGAGTAGAGTAACAGGAGTAGATGGGATAAATCGTTCGGTGCTGTCAAGTATGCTATCGGCATTACTATCAAAAAAGCTGACACCTGAGATGGATCCTTCGGTTGGCTCTGGTGTGGGGGTTGCATCGAGTAATACGCAATCCTGAAA
>CALHRQ010000219.1 GCA_938038175.1 uncultured Granulosicoccaceae bacterium
CTTGTTACTACCGCACGGCTATGAAGGGCAGGGGCCGGAGCATTCGTCGGCGCGTATAGAGCGCTTTATGCAATTGGGTGCAGAAGATAACATGCAGATTGTAGTGCCCAGTACGCCAGCGCAGGCGTATCACATGTTACGCCGTCAAATGGTGCGACCACTACGCCGTCCGTTAATTGTATTTTCACCAAAAAGTTTGTTACGCCACAGGCTGGCTGTTTCAACACTCGAAGAATTGGCTGATGGTCAGTTTTATCCTGTACTGGATGAAATTGATGATATTAATGCGGCTAATGCAAAACGGTTGATTTTGTGTAGCGGTAAGGTGTACTACGATCTGCTAGAGCGTCGGCGTGAAGAGAATATCAACGATGTTGCAATTGTTCGTATTGAGCAACTGTATCCGTTTCCTTACGATGAAATGCACGAAATAGTAGGGCGATACACTCAAGTTAAAGAGGTGGTGTTTTGTCAGGAAGAGCCTCGCAACCAGGGTAGCTACCGTTCCAATCGGCATCGAATCGAGCGCGTAATGCCAGCAGGCGCAACACTTGAATTTGCCGGTCGTGTGCCATCTGCCTCGCCTGCAAGTGGATATCACAACCAACATGTTATTGAACAAAAGCGCCTGGTCGAAGAAGCACTTGGGCTAATCGCTAACTCACAAAAAAATTAATTGAAAAGTTACTCTACCGGGACCGAAACTGATGAGCAGTGAAATCAAAGTGCCAACCCTTCCAGAGTCAATCGCTGATGCATTGATTGTTACCTGGCATAAGGCAGAAGGTGATGCTGTTAAGCGCGATGAAGTGCTTGTTGACATTGAAACAGATAAAGTTGTGCTTGAGGTGCCAGCCGCTGAAGATGGTGTGTTAGGTCCGATCATTGAAGGCGAAGGCGAAACGGTAACAGCGCATCAGGTTATTGGTAGTATCGAAGCGGGTTCGGGTGCATCGCCTGCTCCTGTCGCATCTGCCGCTGCCAGTGAGTCGGCCAGTGAATCGGCCAGTGCTGCAATTGCAGGCTCAGGCTCCGGTGAAGCTGGTCAGACCAGCCCCGCGGTCAGAAAACTGCTGTCAGAGCACGGCCTCAGCGCAGACCAGATAAAAGGAACGGGTGATAAAGGGCGTATTTCCAAAGAAGATGTAGAAGCACACCTTGCTGCAGGTGGTGGTTCCGGCGCTTCCAAGTCCTCAACTGCTGCAGCTGGCGCATCTGCTCCGGTGTCAATGATGGCAGGTGAGCGCACAGAAAAACGTGTGCCTATGTCACGTTTACGTTCGCGCATTGCAGAGCGTTTACTTGATGCGACGCAAACGACAGCCATGCTGACGACATTCAATGAAGTCAATATGCAAGCGTTCATCGATATGCGCAAACAATACAAAGATCAGTTTGAAAAATCTCACGGTATCAAGCTTGGCTTTATGTCCATCTTTCTCAAAGCGGCAACAGAGGCTCTAAAACGCTACCCTGATGTAAACGCCTCTATTGACGGTGACGACATTGTCTACCATGGCTATTGTGATATTGGTGTGGCGGTTTCTTCAGAGCGTGGCCTGGTTGTACCGGTTGTTCGAAACACTGAGTACATGTCGTTGGCCGATATGGAAAAATCCATTGGCAGCTATGCTGAAAAAGCGCGTGATGGAAAGCTTTCGATAGACGATATGACGGGTGGTACCTTCACAGTTTCCAATGGTGGTGTATTTGGTTCATTGTTATCCACGCCAATTCTTAATCCACCGCAAAGTGCAATCCTGGGCATGCATGCTACCCAGGAACGCCCGGTTGCCGAGAACGGCCAGGTTGTTATTCGGCCAATGATGTATGTGGCTCTGTCTTACGATCACAGAATTGTCGATGGCAAGGGCGCTGTTGGCTTTTTGAAAACCATCAAAGAATTGGTTGAAGATCCTCAGCGATTGGTGCTGGATCTTTGATTGAGCCTTAGTTATTAACTTGATATTGCTGTTGGACTATAAGCAGCTTTAATTTTTATATAAACCATTTTCAATTGCCGCTTACGTGTTCGTGTTATTAAATTTTTAGCAGTAACGAGTAGAGGTATCAGCTAGTTTGAAGTGGCTTGCCTTTTAATAGCGAACATTTGTAATACCCGCACGTGAGTAGCGTTGCTAGAGAACACACATGGCAGATAAATACGATGTCGTCGTCATTGGCGCAGGCCCAGCAGGCTATGTTGCCGCTATTCGTGCAGCGCAGCTAGGATTAAAAACCGCCTGTGTTGAAAAATGGATAAATAAACAGAACAAACCCGCACTGGGTGGCACCTGTTTGAATGTGGGATGCATTCCTTCCAAAGCTCTGCTTGAAAGCACCGAGCTTTACCATAACGCACAGCATAATTTTGCAGATCTTGGTATTAATGTTGGCAGTCTGGATGTTGACGTGCCAAAGATGATTGCACGCAAAGATAAAATTGTAAGCGAGCTCACCGGTGGTATCGAAATGTTGTTTAAGGCTAATGGTATTGATTGGCTTAAAGGCAGCGGAAAGTTGTTGGCTAACAAGCAAGTTGAGGTCACAGCTCACGATGGCAGCGTCAGTACTGTGGGTGCGGACAACGTGATTATGGCATCTGGTTCAGTACCTATAGAATTAAAAGCAACCCCTCTGGAAGGAGACAAGGTAGTTGATTCCAGTGGTGCTTTGGATTGGCAGGCCATCCCTGGTACGGTTTGCGTAATTGGTGCTGGGATCATCGGGCTGGAGCTTGGCAGTGTGTGGCGCCGCCTTGGTTCAGAGGTTGTGTTACTTGAAGCACTCGATACTTTTTTACCGATGGTGGATCATCAGATTGCAAAAGTGGCTGCCAGAACATTCGCAAAACAAGGCCTTGATATACGCCTGAATACCCGCGTGATGGGTAGCAAAGTCACTGGCGATAAAGTCACTGTGACTTATCAGGATAAAGACGGCGAACATGAAATGGTTGTTGATAAGCTTATTGTTGCCGTAGGTCGCCGTGCTGCGACCGAAGGTGTGATTGCAGCAGAATCCCAAGTGAGTGTGGATGAGCGTGGCCTTATTCATGTAAACGAAAAATGTGAAACCAATGTGCCTGGTGTATATGCGATTGGCGATGCTGTGCGTGGTCCAATGCTTGCGCACAAGGGGTCGGAAGAAGGTGTGATGGTTGCGGAAATTATTGCTGGCCATCATGCTCAGCTTAATTACGATATCATGCCCAATGTCATTTATACGCATCCCGAAGTTGCATGGGTGGGTAAGACCGAAGAAGAACTAAAGGAAGAAGGTATTGATTACCAGGCGGGTGCTTTCCCGTTTGCGGCAAGTGGTCGTGCCAAGGCTCGCGGTGATACAGATGGCCAGGTTAAAATACTGCGAGACAAGAAAACTGATCGAATGTTGGGAGCTCATATCATTGGCCCAAGTGCATCCGAATTACTTGGCCAGTCTGTGTTGGCAATGGAATTTGATGGCACGATAGAAGATATCGCCATGACTATCCATGCACACCCAACATTGTCAGAAGCGATGCACGAAGCAGCGCTCAGTGCGGATGGCCGGGCTATTCATATTGCTAATAAAAAGGCCCGATAGCAGTACTAGGCGCAGTACTAGGTGCAGCACAAGGTTATCCAGAATAATTATTCTAACGGGCTTAACGCATTAGACGAATTATCCTTGTCTAAGCGATAAGGCTGCTAGCGATGCTGATCAATTAATATCTGATTGCCGTCAGGGTCGGTTATAACAAAATTTGCTGGCCCCTCGTTTGAGACGTTATCCACAGCAACTGAATCTTCTATGGGGACATCGATCTTGATGCCCCTGCTTATCAGTTGCTTCTGAATTTCTCGCACATCTGTAAAAGGCTCGACCGAACCTGCGTTTTGATCCCATCCGGGGTTAAAGGTGAGTATGTTGTTTTCGAACATACCTTCAAACAAGCCAATCAGATGCTCACCGTTTTTTAAGATGAGATAATGTGCGTCTTCGCTACCTGCAAACTGTTCGAAACCCAACTTTAGATAAAACTCTTTGGATACTTGCAGATCTTTGACTGCAAGGCTGATTGAAAATGCGCCCAGATCCATAGACATGCTCCTTGTTTGTTGGTTTAAGGATTAGCGATAGAATGTTTTTAATTAGAGCGGGTGATCGGAGTGTACTGCGTGTGTGTAGCACTGTCTTTAGTCAATTTTGCTTAATACAGAGCTACTGATTCTATGGTGCTTGCACGTACAGCAGAAAAGTCCATTCTTCGGCTGTGCGTATACTATTAATCGCCTGTGCAGGTTACTGTCTGACAAGCCCATTACGAGGCAGATCGAAATCGAATGTTCTATCGTCAGTGTTTCTGCCATCAGAGAAGCTTGATGGAACAGCTTCAAAGAACTCGGTTGTGTCGTCGCTCAGTCTGAATGATGTAAAAAAAGTACGCTCTGCTCGGTCTTCGTCGAGTTGTGCCTGTTGTTCAGCGGTAGGAGGTGCACCATCGAACAAAATATTACTGGCGGTGACGTTTGTTGGCACTGTGTTATTCACACCAACAATTGCATCTTCGAAAATGGCTGCATAGAAAAGTGTAATGTCGGATGTGCGTGTTGCAGGGCTATCAGGAGTCGCACAGTCGTTGTCAGTGTAAAAGAATTGGGTTCGGGTGCCTGATTGACCCGATATTGTCTGGCTAAGAATCCCGTATTGACCGCTACCTAAACTTGAACACAAGCCTGTCCATGTGCCGTCAAATTGAGTTACTTCATGGCTTGGCTGGAAGCCAGTGCGGTCTATGTAGCAACCTGCGTCAACAACTTCGCACTCATCATCATCATCAAAACCATCGAGGTTACTGAATGCCTCAATGAGACTGGTAGTGCTGTCGGTTACAGATGGTTCACCATCACTGCTGCTGCCGCCACAGGCAGTGAGCAAAAAAGTGGGTGCTATTGCAATGATCAACACTCGAAGATGGTTGTTTTTCAATACACGCATGACGTATCCTACAGAATTGATATGAGCGTGATTTTAACCATTTTAGATACGGGTGCAATCGTATTTATTTGGCACAGGAATGAATGATACTGTGTCGTTTACTGGCTGAGAGTAAGCACTAGTGAGGTGTGTGGCTTATAAATGACTCAAAAAAGATGGGGCTACACTATCGGATTCTTATACTTAAGGATAGGAATAAAAAGTGCAGCTGTCTAATCGTTTATCTCAACACTCATACTGCGCTGGCTTTCTCTCGCAAGGCAAGGATCGTCGAATGGCGACGGGTATTTGCTTCCGGAGCGAATCTCAACACTTGCCAAGTCAATTTTTGGCGTACTGTACCTCCTGCTTTTTCAGGTTATGCTCAATATTTTGGTGGTGCGTGATTAAACGGTTAAGCGCTTTAGCCAATCTACAGTGTTTTGTCCACAGCAACAGCGAGGCACTGTAAGGCATCATCCAGCTCAGAATCAGTGGCTATAAATGGTGGTGCTAACAGTACATGATCACCTATTTTTCCATCGCGTGTTCCAGGCATGGGGTAGCACACAAGGCCTTCTTTAAATGCGGCCTTTTTGAGTTTAGCGGCAAGTTTCATTGCAGCGTCAAAAGGTGTTTTTGATCTGCGATCAGACACAAATTCCAGACCCCAGAAAAATCCACGGCCTCGTATGTCTCCAACATATGGATTTTCTCCAAAGGTATTCTGCAGCTTTGTTTGCAAAACAGATGATCGTTCATTGACTTGCTGCACTAGATTGTTATCCAGTATTTCAGATAGAACTGCGTGTGCGGCAGCGCATGCAACTGGATGGCCAATATAAGTGTGTCCATGTTGAAAAAAGCCAGTACCTTCCGCTATTGCATCGTATATTTCTGATGTGCATAGCATTGCACCGATAGGCTGATAACCCGCACCCAAACCTTTAGCGATGCAAACAATATCGGCTGTTATTTCATCAGCTTCATGTGCGAACAAATACCCTGTACGGCCCATGCCACACATGACTTCATCAAGAATTAACAGTATTCCGTAGCGATCACAGATGTTACGCACTTGTTTGAAGTAACCATCCACAGAAGTCACAGCCCCCAATGTTGCCCCCACTACTGGCTCTGCTAAAAATGCCATCACAGAATCCGGGCCAAGGCGAAGAATCTCATCTTCTAATTCCTGTGCCACTCTTTGTCCATATTCAGCCAGTGTCTCGTTCTCAACACGTTCTGCATACTCATAGCACGGAGCGATGTGACTGACATCGACGAGTAAAGGTGCGAACTGTTCACGACGCCAAGCATTGCCGCCCACCGCGAGTGCACCGAGTGTATTACCGTGGTAGCTTTGTCTGCGAGCAATAAGCTTGTTGCGTTGTGGCTCGCCGCGTTCAACATAGTATTGCCGTGCAAGTTTTAAAGCGCTTTCTACAGCTTCTGAGCCTCCTGAAACGAAGTAGACACGATCAAGATCACCGGGTGCGTTATTGATGAGTATCCTGGCTAATTTCTCGGCAGGCTCTGAGGTGAAAAAACCAGTATGGGCAAACGCCAGTTGATCGACTTGAGTTCGAACAGCTTCTCGCACCCGTTCATTGGAATGTCCGAGACAGGAAACTGCAGCACCGCCCGAGCCGTCGAAGTAACGTTTACCGGTGCTATCTATGAGGTAGCAGCCATCTGCTGCCACGGCTGTAGGGAAAGGTGCCTTGCAATTGCGAGGGAACACATGTGACATAGGCGTACACAACTTGTTTACTTGTTATTGGGGCTAGCAGGCATTGTATGTAGCCTATGATGCCTGTTTTAAAAGAAATAGTGCGTTTGTGTGCGCCACTTTTAGCACTTTTTTCAAAGTTTCCTGTTTCTTTGCTATGTTAGTAGTACGGTAACTTGAATTTAAGGATCACGAGTATGAAAACAATGACCTGCAAGCAAATGGGCGGTGCCTGCGATGAAACGTTCAGCGCCGAAACCTTTGAGGAAATGGCAGAGCTGAGCAAGGCACATGGTATGGAGATGTTCCAGAAACAGGATGCAGCCCACCTTTCCATTATGGCTGAAATGAAAACGCTAATGGAAAGGCCAGGTGCTATCGAAGAATATATGGCTAATAAACGACGTGAGTTTGATGCAGCGCCTGAAGATTAAAATTCCCCTTCAGTTTGGTCGTGCACTTTTTGTGCTCTGCACCCTAGATAAAGTTTTTTGTTCATAGACACCCTATTTAATAAAGTAGGGTGATTATGGATGAGCAATTAACGACGCGGCCTGACGACGATTAATTTGCC
>CALHRQ010000220.1 GCA_938038175.1 uncultured Granulosicoccaceae bacterium
GAATCAGTGATGAAGCGGTCTCATGTATCCACATCTGTTGTTCTTCGGCGGCTTTGCAAAGATGCATTTGTCTTTGTGCATGCAGAACCCCATACAGAACGTACTCGCTCATGGTGGCAGCCATACCGGCATCTGCAAGCCGAATGATGTCGGCATTTTTAGGCAGACCCCTGTGGCTCATAAGATGATCTATGCCAGCTGCGATGGATAAAACATGCTTGAGGTTTTCAAGCTCATCAAAAAAATTGTCCGGTGCTTTCCACACCATGGCTGTAGTAACAGAGGCAGGGTTTTGACAATCAGGCCACTTATCTATGTGCACCTGTGGCAATCTTGCCTTTATGGCGTGGAACAGCTGATCGTCTTTGTCTCCTTCGCAGTGGAACAAGATCGACATAAGATCAACTCTTGATTATTTGTGTGCTGGCATACGCGCGTTTTGTATAAACCAGAGGATCGTTTGCCGTGCTGGTGACTGCTACAACACGACCTATGTAAATTCTGTGTGTACCATGTGTGTTAGCTGATTCAAGCTCGCAGTCCATGGAAACCAGGCTATCGAGCAGTATGGGTGAACCTGTGGCAAGTGTCGTCCATGTACCAGTCTGGAATCGGTCAGTGTCAGGTGTATTGGACATACCCGCAAAAACGGTTGATACCGTTGTTTGTGACACGCTAAGTAAGTTAATGGCAAAGCGTTTATTGGCGTCGGCAGCGACACAAAAAAGGTTGTCTGCATTAACACAGGCCAGTACCAGTGCAGGGTCTGCGCAAACCGAACACAATGAGCTTACTGTCAGACCTGCCTTGCCATGCTCTCCATCAGTAGTGACAATCGCAACGCCATTCGCAGCTTGCGATAAGGCATCAGTAAACGCTTTCGGATCGATTGTTTTCAATGCTTTTTACACCGGGTAGCGTGGCGATCTTTCAACAGGATCGCCCTACTAATTAGAAGATAATAAAATACTGAGGATACGACCGTGCTGGCTTAGCCAGGGTAGTCGCGCTTTGCAGCGCCAGTGTATATCTGACGTGGTCGACCGATACGGCCTTCTGGGTCAGCGTGCATTTCCATCCAGTGAGAGATCCAGCCGACAGTACGAGACATTGCGAACATCACAGTAAACATGTTCATCGGTATATCAAGTGCACGGAAAATAATACCGGAGTAAAAATCAACGTTTGGATAGAGCCGCCGCTCAACAAAGTAATCATCGGCAAGCGTGGCTTCTTCGAGTTTCATCGCAAGTTCAAACATCGGTTGATCACCACCAAGTTCTGCAAGCAGGTCGTGACACATTTTCTGAATGATCTTTGCGCGAGGATCAAAGTTTTTGTAAACACGATGCCCAAAACCCATTAGTCGGAAAGGATCGTTTTTGTCTTTCGCACGTGCAATGGTTTTCTCTATGGTTTCGCCAGAATTAACAATGGCATCAAGCATATTTACGCAAGCTTCATTTGCACCACCATGAGCCGGCCCCCAAAGGCTGGCAACACCTGCGGCAATTGATGCGAAAGGGTTAGCGCCAGAGCTGCCGGCCAGTCTTACTGTTGATGTACTGGCATTTTGTTCGTGATCTGCATGCAGAATCATGATGAGTTCGAGCGCCTTGACGGCAACAGGGTTTGGCTCAAAATTTTCGGCTGGTACTGCGAACATCAGACGCGTAAAATTTTCCACATAGCTCAGATTATTGTCTGGGTACATGAACGGCAAACCACGATAGTGGTTGTAGCAATACGATGCTATTGTCGGCATTTTAGCGATCAATCGCTGCGCTGAGATTTCACGATGCTTTGGGTTAGTGATTTCCAGAGAGTCGTGGTAGAACGAAGACAAAGCGCCAATGGTGCCGACCAGCATCGCCATGGGATGAGCGTCATAGCGAAATCCATTAATAAAATCGCGAATGTTTTCATGCACCATCGTGTGCTGTTTAATGATGTTGTTAAATTCGGCAGACTCTTCTTTGTTCGGAAGCTCGCCGTACATGAGCAAGTAGCAGACTTCAAGGTAATTACTGTGCTCCGCGAGTTGCTCGATTGGGTAGCCGCGATAAAGCAAAACACCCTCGTCACCGTCAATAAACGTAATCGCACTTTTGCAACTGGCGGTACTGGCATAGCCTGGGTCATAAGTAAACATGCCAGTATCTTTGTAGAGACCACGAACATCAGCCACGTCTGGACCATGCGTTCCACTCAACACTGGCAATTCGGACGATTTACCGTTATGTGCATTAAATATGGCTTTATGATCGGTCATGCGTGGTGTCTCCTAATAAGTACAGCGAGGATTCTGATAGAGAGAGCCGCTTTTGCCTGCTCTGTAAGCAAGGCGGCAGGCACTCTCCCGTAATTAGTGTTATTCAGGGGTGTCGGCTGGTAGGCAAAAAACACCATGGGCAGGTTTTGACAACGCTATCCATTCAGCATTTTTCTGGCTACCGGGCATACAGCGATAGGATTATAAGCGTAAAGCAGCGCTTTGTGAGTGAAGAGATGGAATCTTTGCTGTTGCCATTGTGTGATTGCGCTGACAGTGATGTCTGTGCATTGCGGCACATCCTGCTCATTGAAATTCTCCTGTAACGGCAGAACCAGGCCTCATATTACGCAGTCAATTGTTAATTCACGTTAATTGCAGCCACCTGTTGGTCGATACCCAAATTAGTCCATCGGGATATACCTTGGGACAACAGGCACGAATGGAGAAAACCAGCGCTGATGCGATGCGCCGCAAAATAAAATAGGTCATAGAACCTGTAACAAGAAAAAGGCGAAGATTTCGCCAGCAGCAACGTGGATTATTCTCACATCGAAAGGGGCACTCTGTGCCCCTTTTTTTTGCCTATATATCGCTGTAGAGTTATTAAAATATTGTATTTAAACGTTTTTTCAGTCGATATGTAGTGTTGTACGTGCAAGCGTGGCAGCGCTGTCTATACTCAATGGTTTGACGTATCAACCAATGTACCGGCAAATGGCGATAGACGGATTGACAATGAGCCCTCTTGGCCAGATCTGTGGTCGATTAAAACCCCCCATTTTAATGCTGTGTGCTGCGCTTTTTATCAACGCTTGCGCCAGTGATTCTCCCTCCGATCCAGGCTTGCAAATAAGGCATACCATTGGTGTTATTGGTGTGGCAGCACTACCGGGTGTTGACAGTGGTCAAAATCTGTCTGCAATGGCGGTGGAGTTTGAGGACTTATTACTCGAAACCGGTCATTACCAGACCTTGCGAACCGCTGAGCTTGAAAGTGCGATAGATGCGTCCGGTACCGGGGTTTACAGAGCGATTATGGCCAATTACGCTCAAACAGGCCAATTACGAGCTGATGAAATCAGGGCTATTCAAGCAGCCCGATTGCCGCTGCAGGCAGCTTTAATTGCACGAATTGAAAAGAATCAGGTTAGCCCTGGTCGCACCGAAAAAGTGCGTCTGAGGAATAACGCTGGCCAACTGGTCAATGATCGTGTCAGGTATGTGATGCGGACTCAGCGAGAGACACAGCTGCGCGCCACCCTGGTTGATTTGCGCTCAGGATCTGTGGTCTGGACGCAAACTTATCGTGCCGATCCGACTACCGAGTCTAGCTATGTTGAGTATTTTGGTAGCAGCTTCAGCGGATCTCTTGCTGCCAAGCTAACCAATACTATGACCAATGGGATTGGCACACCAAGTGGGCCTGATGCCCCCAGCATTCAACTCACCATGCGTTCGTTAATGCGTGAAGCTGTTAGAAATATGCCGCGATTGTAAACGATTGATAATAACGAAACCCTTTAATACTGTGGTTTGATGCTGCCTGATGTCATTTTCAGGTGGCATTGTTGATCACAGGATCGTACATCGAAAATGTTAGCAAGTCGTTGTTCTTGGCATTGTTTGCAGGGTTCGACACTGCTTTATCACCAAGTACTGTTCAAAAAGCGATATTCCACGTGCGATCCCCTGTGCACTTGCGTTACCATTCGTCCAACCCGGCACAAAGCGCCGGTATCGTGACCGTGACTGTCGGGTTTTTCATTGCCGGCTAGCTCGGTTAAATTTGCGTTTGTAAATTGAAAACAAGCACTGGGTTTGTTAGGGTTGCTCACCTTGCTGAGGTTGGGCTCCGCAAAATAGCGCAAAACATTTGGAGATTATTCAGAAAATGCAATTAACTAAATCTATTGCCGCAGCTGCAGTGCTCGCGGCTAGCGTGGGTACCGCCCATGCTGCAAGCGAAACTCTTGACGCCGTTAAAGCGAAAGGCTTTGTTCAGTGCGGTGTGTCTCAGGGTTTACCTGGTTTCTCTAACCCTGATGACCAGGGCAAGTGGACTGGACTTGACGTTGACTTCTGTCGTGGAATGGCTGCTGCTATCTTCGGTGATGCAGAAGCAGTTAAATTCACACCATTGTCTGCAAAAGTACGTTTCACAGCATTAACTTCTGGTGAAATCGACGTATTGGCACGTAACACTACCTGGACTCAAACTCGTGATACTGACTTCGGTGAGTTCGTTGGTGTTAACTACTACGATGGTCAAGGCTTCATGGTACCTAAAGCACTTGGTGTTGCCAGTGCTCTCGAACTGGATGGTGCTGCTGTATGCACAAACACAGGTACAACGACTGAATTGAACGTTGCTGACTTTTTCCGTGCAAACAACCTTAACTACACTGTTGTTGCTTTCGAGAAAGCTGACGAAGTTGTTGCTGCATACGATGCAGGCCGTTGTGACGTATACACAACTGACCGTTCTGGTCTTGCTGCACAGCGTACCAAGCTGAGTAAGCCTGACGATCATGTTGTACTGCCTGAAATCATTTCCAAAGAGCCACTCGGACCATTGGTTCGTCATGGCGACAGCGGCTGGGGCGACATCGCTCGCTGGTCACTTAACTGCATGATCAACGCTGAAGAGCTGGGTGTTAACTCTGGTAACGCAGCCGAAATGGCTAAATCAGACAACCCTGGTATCAAGCGCATGATGGGTACTGAAGGCGATATGGGTTCCAAGCTGGGTCTTGACAACAGCTTTTGCTCGAACATCATCTCTTCAGTGGGTAACTACGCTGAGAGCTATGATCGTAACGTTGGTCCAGATACGCCTCTAAAGCTTGATCGCGGTGTCAATGCTCTGTGGTCACAGGGCGGCATCCTGTACGCAGCACCAATGCGCTAAATCGCATTAGTAAGGAAAAAGGGAGCTTCGGCTCCCTTTTTTTGTTGTTGTTTCACCCGCTGCAATATCGATGTATTTACAAGTGGTGCTGGTGACAAAACGTGTCCCTTTTTTAAACAGCGCTCTAATGCGCATCAACCTTGTCTGATTGCTTATGTCGTCGCAGAATAGCCCGTCAACAAGTAGCTCGCTAATGGCCATATGGCGAGACCCTGACAAACGCGCAGTTATCTACCAGGTGCTTGTAGTGGCTGTCCTAGCCTGGTTTGTCTGGTCGATAATCAGTAACACTGCCACCAATATGGAGCAGCGTGGTCTGGCCTCCGGTTTTGACTTCCTGAGCACCGGTGCTGGCTTTGGCATAATCACAACACCGTTTATCCCTTACACAGAAGAATCCAGCTACTTCACCGTATTTTTGGTTGGGCTTGTCAACACCATTATTGTCGCTGCGGTGGGTTGCTTTCTGGCGTTGATTCTTGGATTCATCATTGGTGTGGCGAGGCTGTCGAGCAACTGGCTGATTCAGAAAGTTGCCACCTTCTATATCGAGCTGTTCCGAAACGTCCCGCTGTTACTGCAGATTCTATTCTGGTACAGCGCCGTATTAAAGCCGTTGCCCGGGCCACGTGATTTACACGAGGCCGGCGATAAAGTTTTTCTCTCACTGAATAACCGGGGTCTGATATTCGCCGAGCCAATTGGGCAGGAAGCGATGTCAACCGTTTGGTGGGCTTTGTTCGCAGGTATTGTTCTAACGTTTATAGTGCGCGCCCTCGCCAAAGTGCGACAGGCCAAAACCGGCAAGCAATTCCCGGTATTTTATGCGGGTCTTGGTCTGATCATACTGATGCCGTTGGTTGTTTATTTCGCGCTTGGTCGGCCAATGGATTTCGAGCCAGCCGAAATGTCACGCTTTGCTCTGCGCGGCGGGGTCACGATCATACCGGAATTCGTCGCTTTGCTTCTGGCTTTGGTGATCTACACAGCGGCATTTATTGCTGAGATAGTAAGAGCCGGTATTCAGGCGGTAAGTCATGGACAAACAGAAGCTGCATCTGCGCTGGGTGTAAAGCCCAACCATCGCATGCGTCTGGTTATTGTTCCTCAGGCAATGCGCGTTATCGTCCCGCCACTGACCAGCCAGTTTCTGAATCTGACAAAAAATTCGAGCCTCGCGACCGCGATTGCCTACCCGGATTTGTTTTCGGTATTTGCCGGTACCACTCTAAATCAGACAGGGCAGGCGGTGGAGATCATGGCAATGACTCTGGCTGTGTATCTGACATTGAGTTTACTCACGTCAGGTTTTATGAACTGGTATAACTCGCGTATTGCGTTGGTGGAGCGATAAAATGGCAGGTGGAAGAATATATTCAGGGGATCTGCCCGATCAGCCAGCACCAATGGCGACAGAAGGCCCAGTCGCCTGGCTGCGCGATAACATGTTCAATGGTGTGTTCAATACTGTCCTCACAATATTAATGGGTCTTTTGCTGTTGTGGATGGTTCCCCCCGCACTCAATTGGCTTGTTTTTAACGCCAACTGGACAGGTGGCGCAGAAGCCTGCAGAGTCAATCCGGATGGCGCTTGCTGGCCATTTGTGTCAGCACGCTGGGAACAATTCCTCTATGGCTTTTACGAAAAATCCGAGTATTGGCGGGTCAATATTCTCCTTGCAGTATTGGCAGTGGGCATCGTGCTGCTGGTATTCGAAAAAATGCCTGGGCGTAAATACATCGCTTTTTTCATGCTGTTTATCTATCCCATTATGGCCTTCATTCTTTTGTACGGTAATGAGAAGCTTGGTCTGCCTATTGTTGATACACCACAATGGGGTGGGTTTATGCTCACGCTGGTTATTGCCTTAAGTGGTATCGTTGCCTCCTTGCCACTGGGTATCTTGCTGGCTCTTGGCAGGCGTTCCAAGATGCCGATTATCAGTTTGCTGTCCACCATCTTTATTGAATTCTGGCGTGGAATTCCGCTGGTTGCTGTGCTGTTTATGGCAACTATCATGTTCCCGCTATTTTTGCCGCCAGGAATGTCCTTCGACCAACTTCTGCGTGCGATTATTGGTGTGGCCTTATTCGCATCGGCGTATATGGCTGAGGTTGTTCGTGGTGGTTTGCAGGCAATACCCAAAGGCCAGTATGAAGGTGCGATGGCGCTTGGCCTGCCTTATCCGAAGATGATGCGTTTGATCGTATTGCCTCAGGCACTCAAGATTGTTATCCCGGGTATCGTGAATACCTTTATTGGTTTGTTCAAGGACACAACCCTGGTACTGATCATTGCACTTTTCGATTTGCTGGGTATTGTGCAGGCATCGATTGCTGACCCTAATTGGTCTATTCGTTCAGTGCCTTATTCCGGTTACGCTTTTGTAGCCATTGTGTTCTGGATTTGTTGTTATGCCATGGCTCGTTATAGTCGGTACATGGAAGCGAAGCTGCACACCGGGCATAAGCGCTAAGCCATAGGTTAAACCTGTCAGTTAACGGTAAGAAAGGGCTGAATGTATACCGGGTACATAAAAGCGACGGCGGAAAAAGCACGCTAATTACTCATAACCGTACGATTTAAATTAATTTAAGAGAACGCCATGACAACTGATAACGCGAACGCTGGCATGCAGGTCAGCAATGAAGTGGTCATCAAGATTGCAGACATGAACAAATGGTACGGCCAGTTTCATGTTTTAAAAGATATCAATCTGGATGTGCATCGCGGTGAAAGAATCGTTATATGCGGACCTTCAGGTTCAGGTAAGTCAACGCTGATCCGTTGCATTAACCGTCTGGAAGAGCATCAAAAGGGTTCTATTAATGTTGACGGCATTGAACTGACAAATGATTTGAAAAACATTGATGCGATCCGGCGCGAAGTGGGGATGGTGTTTCAGCACTTCAATTTGTTTCCTCATCTCACTGTTTTGGAAAACTGCACGCTAGCGCCAATTTGGGTAAAGAAGATGCCTAAAAAGGAAGCGGAAGAGGTGGCCATGCAGTACTTGGAACGGGTGCGTATTCCAGAGCAGGCCTTGAAGTTTCCTGGCCAGCTTTCAGGTGGTCAGCAGCAGCGTGTTGCTATTGCG
Source organism: uncultured Granulosicoccaceae bacterium (assembly GCA_938038175.1). Taxonomy (GTDB): domain Bacteria; phylum Pseudomonadota; class Gammaproteobacteria; order Granulosicoccales; family Granulosicoccaceae; genus Granulosicoccus. Next base: position 8,282 of record CALHRQ010000220.1, read on the forward strand.
CGCTCCTTGTGCATGAGCCCCAAAATTATGTTGTTTGATGAGCCAACCTCGGCACTTGACCCTGAAATGATCAAGGAAGTGCTGGACGTCATGATCGAGCTGGCGCACGAAGGCATGACCATGATCTGCGTTACGCACGAAATGGGCTTCGCCAAAACCGTGGCTAACCGGGTTATCTTTATGGACGAGGGGCAGATTATCGAAGAAAATGAACCGGAAGAATTCTTCAACAACCCACAGTCTGATCGTACTCAACTATTCCTAAGCCAGATTCTGGCGCACTAGTTTTTGCCGCTAAGCTTTTTATTCTTAAAACTTGCGTCTTCATAAAGCTGGTTGGCCATGGTGGCCGACCAGCTCCATAACCCCATTCGGCTTGAGTTTTGCTTTTTACTTTGGTTGCACGACTTTTTTGAACCAGCATAGTCCCATCGAAAGCGTGTCGATATTTTTTGCATCCACAACAGCACAGCGCTTGTGACTGGAACCGTCAGGTTTTGATTGAAAGGCAGGGCTTTTCGGCTCTTTCCCTTGAATATGTCGTTGCTTTGGATGGAAATGCAGCAATCAGGCTTAAGATGGTGGAAATATTTTGCCGGTAGGTAGAATAATTATCTAATTCGACTATTATGTTTCGTTGACAGAGTCGCGCTTTATACTCATAATGCTCGGCTTGCCTGCCGGAGGGGTTCCCGAGCGGTCAAAGGGGGCAGACTGTAAATCTGCTGCGTAAGCTTCGGAGGTTCGAATCCTCCCCCCTCCACCATGGCAAGCAAGAAAAATGCAGTAAAAACAGTAGTAACCGAGGTACGGCTGGGGTTCGTATCTCTACGTTATTCGAAGCTTTTAAGCGTACGATGTTGAAGTGACAATGCGGTGCTAACGCAAAGATAGCGTCTTAATCACAGAGATTGAGTCTTGATTTGCACGCGCATTGTGGGTGTATAGACCGTTAGGCGGGTGTAGTTCAATGGTAGAACCTCAGCCTTCCAAGCTGATGATGTGGGTTCGATCCCCATCACCCGCTCCAATTTACTCGGCGTTTGTCGTGACAAATGCGATATGTGCTCATATAGCTCAGTCGGTAGAGCACTTCCTTGGTAAGGAAGAGGTCACCGGTTCAAATCCGGTTATGAGCTCCAGTATCGAGGTTGAGCATTTGCGGCAGCGTTTGAAGGGTCTTTGCAAACTGAATATTGCAGTAGTGAATATTGCAATAACAAAGTTGGAATGCTGGAACTCGCGCTTAGAGCAACATGGTTGTGTACCCTGGCCAGGGTTAATTGGTCAAAAGGCTCCACGAAATTAAACATACGACAGTCAACAATAATCCGGTAGAGGCAGCGCCTGATGTCTAAGGAAAAATTCGAACGTAATAAGCCACATGTGAATGTGGGCACGATAGGCCATGTAGATCATGGTAAGACCACATTAACGGCGGCTCTGACAATCTGTCAGGCAGAAAAGATGGGTGGTGAGGCGAAAGCCTACGACCAGATCGATAATGCGCCGGAAGAAAAGGCGCGTGGCATCACGATCGCCACAGCGCACGTAGAGTATGAGTCAGACTCACGCCACTACGCGCACGTCGATTGCCCAGGGCACGCGGATTATGTGAAGAACATGATCACAGGAGCAGCACAGATGGACGGCGCTATCCTGGTTGTATCAGCGGCTGATGGGCCAATGCCTCAGACTCGTGAGCACATCCTGCTTGCGCGTCAGGTTGGCGTGCCGTACATCGTTGTGTTCCTGAACAAAGCGGACATGGTTGATGATGCCGAGCTGTTAGAGCTTGTAGAGATGGAAGTACGAGAGCTGCTCGATAGCTACGAATTCCCAGGGGACGATACGCCGATCGTCACAGGTTCTGCACTGAAGGCGATCGAAGGGGACACCAGCGATATAGGTCGTCCAGCGATAGATAAGCTGATGGAAGCGCTTGATACGTACATTCCAATGCCAGAGCGTCCGGTAGACCAGCCATTCCTGATGCCGATCGAAGATGTGTTCTCGATCTCGGGTCGGGGTACGGTAGTCACGGGTCGTGTAGAGCGTGGT
>CALHRQ010000221.1 GCA_938038175.1 uncultured Granulosicoccaceae bacterium
TCTGACATTGCAATTGAATCTGCAAATAAAAAACTGCAATACAAACGCAATACAACTTCGAATAACAAATTAACGGAGAATCAACAAGCATGAGCGATTTAGAGACAACCATTAATGCAGCATGGGAGTCCCGTAACGACATCTCACCCAGCAGCGCCAGCAATGATATTAAAGACGCTGTCAATACAGCGATCGACATGCTGGACTCTGGCAAGGCTCGTGTTGCCGAACCAAAGGGCGTTGGTCAATGGCAGGTTAACGAATGGCTAAAGAAGGCAGTATTGCTTTCTTTCAGATTGCGCGATAACGAAATCATGCCAGCCGGTGGCTTCACACAGTTCTATGACAAGGTGCCGTCCAAATTTGCTGAAATGAGCAATGAAGAATTCAGCGCCTCTGGTGTACGAGTCGTGCCACCTGCTGTTGCAAGAAAGGGTAGCTTTGTTGCAGCCAATACCGTGCTTATGCCCTCTTACGTTAATATCGGCGCCTATGTCGATTCCGGCACCATGGTAGACACCTGGGCAACCGTTGGCTCCTGTGCGCAAATTGGTAAAAACGTGCATCTTTCAGGCGGTGTTGGTATTGGCGGCGTGCTAGAACCTTTACAGGCGTCACCAACGATCATTGAAGACAATTGCTTTATCGGCGCACGTTCAGAAGTTGTTGAAGGAGTGATTGTTGAAGCTGGTTCGGTTATTTCCATGGGTGTATACATTGGTCAAAGTACTCGCATCTATAACCGTGCTACCGGTGAAGTCAGCTATGGACGTATACCGGCCGGTTCCGTTGTTGTATCTGGCAACCTGCCATCTGATGATGGTAAGTACAGCCTTTACTGCGCTGTTATTGTAAAAACCGTAGATGAAAAAACCCGCAGTAAAGTCGGTATTAACGAGTTGCTTAGAGTGGTGGACTAATGAGCATCGTAGTGTATGGAATCCCCAATTGCGACACGGTAAAAAAAGCGCGGCGATGGCTTGAGACGAACAGCATTGATTACGAATTCCACGACTATAAAAAAGTCGGCATTGATCAAAAATCTTTGCAGCGCTGGTGTAAAGAGCACGGTTGGGAAACCTTGCTCAATAAACGAGGTACAACCTGGCGTAAGCTCGATGAACCCGACAAAACCAATCTGGATGAAGCTCGTGCCATTGCACTAATGCAGACCAACACCAGCTTGATAAAACGACCCGTGCTCGAGTACAACAAAACCTGCCTGGTGGGTTTTAATGAAACAACATACGCAGAAGTGCTGGAACGAGCCTAATATCAATGCCAAGCTAATAGCATTTAATGAACGAGAGCCAGCATTATGCTGGCTTTAGAATCACACTGGCTTATGTTTTTCGGGGCTATTCGCCATGACCGCTTGCCTGATGGGCGAATTGCCGATCGCATGCCACAAATTGGCATTTTCAATATCTGTTCTACCTTGTCCTTCGACCACTATTGGTTTCAGGTGAGCATTCTTGGATTGATCAAAGCGTTTTTCCACCCATTCATACAAGGCGATATCGAGCTTATTCATAGCTTTGATTCTGCGCCTGACATCTGGACGAAATCGTGCACTCTTTTTAGCTGGCTTACTCCCTTTGTTGACATGAAAAGCACTTAAATTCAAATTAAATGCCTGGCGAATAGCCGTGAGAGATTCTGGATAGCGCTCCAATAAGCCCACGACTGAGTAGTGCGTTTCAATGTTGTGTTTGGCCTGCTCAAGAGCTTGCGCAGGACACGGCTCAGCGCTAATGCCATGACCGCTAAAACGCCGCACCATACCGTTATCGAGCTCAGGCGATGGGCAATTTAAGAAAGCCGATATGGTTTGCTGGCCTTTTATCCAAGGCAGATAATCGTAATAAAAGTCTGCTGCATGACCATCTGCAAAAACCTCTTCGAATGATCGTTCACCCACTTTGCGAGCAGCACGTACTTCGTCACGGTATTGAATCGAATAGTTATAAAGCGACTCGATGCGCTCATTGGGATGCCTTACAATGGCAGCATAGTAACTAGGCCGTGACAACCATTCGTGCAAGCCATAAGAGAAGTGCCCTGCATATATACAAATTTCCTTGTTTTTTAAAAACGCTTCAACTTGATCACGCGGTTGCAAAGCAGACAAATTGTACATGTCAGCTATACGAGAGCCATAGTACTCGGCCAGGCTTGCAAACATGGACATGCCGCCCGTTTTTGGCATGTGAGTAAATATTAAAGGACAGTTTTGATCAATCATTTGATTAGATTACACTTAAATTTGGCAAGTGTGGTAACCGATGCGCACTATCAAAAACTCACGTAAGTTTTCAATCCGAATTTTGAGAAAGTTGGATCAAAGCAGCATGCCTGATCAGACTAACTCACAAACCCTGCAAATACCTCACGACCACAGGCTCGCCCCACAATTGCGAAACCACACCTGCAACACTATCAACTGGACCAGTACTATAAAAAGTTTCGGCCGCCATGCATAGCGATTCGCCATCACCTCCAGCCAACGCCGGTTTTGAGCTTGCAACCAGGCTTACATCAGTACTTGCCCTGGTAGTTGCATCCCCATCTGCATCACTACCACTAGTTGCATCTAAGTCCGCAGAGCAAACAACTGCAGTTTGCAGTGGCGCAAGCTTGCGTTGCTGCAATTCGCACAATCGACGCTGCAGTTGTCGTGCAACAGCATCACCGGGCTCTATCACAGTCACTCTACTACCCACAATTTGCTGAACAACAGGCTTAACAAACGGATAATGTGTACAGCCAAGTACGATAGTATCCGCCCCTCTATCCAGCAATGGCGCAAGAGCCTGTTGTAACAACGATCTGGTTTCGGTTGAGGCAAGATCTGCATTTTCGATGCGATCTGCAAGTCCCGGGCAAGCTTGCAGTAAAATTTCAACGTTATCACCATAGAGCTCGCACAGGCGTTTCACCCCCGGGCTTTCAATCGTTCGGCTGGTTGCTAAAACACCAACTACACCTGAACGTGTGAAACTGGCTGCAGGCTTTATCGCAGGTTCGATACCCACAAATGGAATTTCAAATTTTTGTCTTAAGTGATTTAAGGCAAGAACTGAGGCAGTGTTACAAGCAACAACTATAGCAGAGACCCTTTGAGCAACAAGAAAAGCTGCAATGGTTTCACAACGTTGCCTGATAAATTCAGCGCGTCGATCACCGTAAGGTGCGTGCGCTGAATCGGCAACGTAAAGCAAGCGAGCATCTGGCAGATGCTTTCTGATAACACGTAGCAGGCTTAGGCCACCAACACCAGAATCGAATACACCGATGCTTAAATTCGATGATTGAGACATTAACAAGTCACTTTTAATGACGAATATAACCTAAGTGTAGCGTAAGCCCAAAAACCAAAAGTGATGAATTATGTTGTTGTTATTCCTAAAAGTGTTTACAGCCGTTTTTGTTTAGTCAAGTTCAAGGCTCTCATGCGTTTGCGTTTCATTGCCACCACCAGTTGTGAGGTTGCCAGAAATCACATGTAATGTGTCACCAAGGATTGCTGCACCACCACTGTGCCTACCCATGTTCAATGGTTGCAGATTTCGCCAGGTGTTGGTCTCCACGTTATACGCTCCCACAACACCTAATGCGCTACCACCAGAGGCGATCTCACCACCAATAACTATTGCCTCATCACCATAAGCCACAACCAGAGCACCTGCTCGCGATGTCGGAATGACCCTGCCGCTACTCCAAACCCCAGTTGCAAAATCATAGATATCTACGCCACTAACCAGACCTTGAAATGTCGCTGGCCAATCAGTTTGTCTGCCAGCAGCAACAACTAGTTTATTGTTCACCACCACCGCACTGAAATGATCACGCCGGTTAGGCGCATCTGGCAATGTAGTCCATTGCCCCGTCGCGGGGTTGTATTCGTCAAACCAACTCACCATGCCGCCATCATGACCATTGGTGGAGCCACCGATAACATAGATTCGATTATTGTGCACGACAGTGCCTGCTGAACCGCGTAGTCGGTTGGTCGGGATCGCATCCCCGACAGACCACTGGCCGTTAGCAGGATTAAAGATCTGTACATTCGGTATTACGTTTTCGCTTGGGAAACAGCAATCAAGCGCACCAACTATATAAATTTTATTGTCGTATACCACTGGCTGAAAGTGACTGAATTCAAAGGGCGGATTACCAAGGTTTTCCCAGGTATTACTTGAAGGGTTATAACGGTTTGTTGGTCTGATTGAACGACCACCCAATAAATAGATCTGTCCCTGGTAGGCAACGGCAGCGGCTTCATGTCGTCCTGCAGGCTTGCTGTCATCACTGGTTGTAATCGTACGCCACTGTGCGTTGGCATTGGCGTTATTGCTGTTATTTGCAACTGGCGGCAGGCTATCCACTTCAACTTCAATTCGATCACTGGTGATGAGGTCTGTGTCGTTAACCTCCAGCTCCAGTACATAATCTCCCGATGTACTAAACGTTGCAGTGGTATCTTCAATAGTGCTTTCTCCAAACGTCACCGAGCCCGGGCCAGATACCAAACGCCATTTATAAAACAAGCTACCCTCAGGCAAACCATCATCAGTGACATCTGCATCCAGTGATAGAACATCACCCAGATCGATATCTGCATCAGGGCCAACATCGACCTCCGGCGCTTGATTAACGCGGTTATCTACAACCGTCACCGTTACTGTGTCGCTACTCTCGAAGCTACCATTTTGAGCGCTCACACGGATAACATAAATACCTGCGCTATTGAACTGTGCATTTATGCTGGCTGAATCTGTTTGAGAAAAAAGGACGGTAGATGGACCAGATTGTTGCGACCATTCGATGACTGGCGGAGCAATTGGTAGCCCTTCAAGAATAATCTGCGCTTCTAACTCTGTGGCAAGGTTAATATCAGTCTGCAGATTGTCAGGTGCCCGGACCATCGGTGTCGGATTCACTGCCGGTGGAACAACTACAGTCTCTGGTTCATCAGGTGCTGCCGTACTCTCACCTGCTGTATCAGGCTCTTCCTCAACTGGCTCGATTTCAGTAACCGGTATTTCGGTTCCCAAATCAACAGTAGGAGACTGCGGTTCCTGATTTACTGGTGGTGCAGTATCAACTATGGTATCCGGCTCTTCTACACCAGTACCAACCGTGACAAATTCTTCGTCAGCAACCTCCTCTGGCGCTAGCTCTTTGCCAACACCTGTATTTTCGGATTGCATCTGGCCATCACTGCATCCACCCGAAACCAACAAAGCAATGAACACGCTGATGGCCAGAGTTCGGTGTATTTTAAAATTGGAGCACGTCATGGCGCAGCCTCGAGAAGTTCATGACAGTTATCGTCACGAATGGTCACATCTCATTATGAATAGGCGGTTATTCTGTGAACCATCTAACAATTTCAGGCAAGAATGCTCGCCATTGATGTCGATGTTGTTCGAATCATGCCGAGATCATCATTTGGACCGGCGCCTTCACATACGCGTACATCCACTAAGGCACTGCACATAACATTCTATTCGCGCGCCACGGCCCTCTGGGCTTCTGTTTGTGCAACCTGGTCACGAAGGTATACTGGCCGAGCATGCTCAGGTGCAATCAGGTCACCGCGTTCGATCTGACCACGTGCCAAATCGAAAGCGTCACAGGCGTGTGGCCAATGTGCTTCTTCTACCGCTAGATGCGTGCCCGGTAAGGTTTGCTGCTGCATTGCCAGCATCACAAGACCAGCACCTGAACCTGCTATGAGCCCTTTCGCATCATGCCAGTTTTCAGGAATAGCGACATCAGCTGGAGTGCATACAGACTCTTCCCCGAGTGCTTGCATCAAACCATCAGCACCCTTACTAAAGTTTCCGTAATAAACTTCCCCCATACGCGCATCGAGTGCGGCTTGCACTCGCAGGTTCTGCGTTGATTGCTCATCCTGCAACTGCGTGTTTTCTTGCGCTGACACGGTATGGTGCAGCGGTTGGTTACCCCGCGCTGACAGCTCATCCTGCACTTGCACACCACGCCGAGTTCGTGCTACGCCTTGTGCCAGCATTTGCAGCGTTGAAACGGCCACGACACCAATGTCATTTCCAAGCGCAATGCCTTGCGCCGCGGCCGCAGCGATTCGCAAACCTGTAAAGCTACCTGGCCCGCGACCAAACACAACCGCGTCGAGCGCTGCAGGTGTCAGTGCGGCTTGTGTAAACAAGCTATCGATCATGGGCAATAACAATTGCGCATGCTGCTGTGCTGCCATCCGATGATCAATGAGTTGTTCACCATTGACTTCAAGTGCAACCGAACAGGCATCGGTAGCCGTATCAATTGACAGTATGATCATGGACTATCTTCACTCATATCATCACGCATCATCACGCAGCCTTATTCGTTCCTTCTCAAAAAAACGGTCAATCTCTTTTATGTCGCGCGTAATTGGCATGGGCGGCAAACTGTTGATGAATACCTCACCATAATGTTTTGTTCGAACGCGCGGATCACATAGCACTAGTACACCGGTATCAGTCACATCTCGAATCAGCCGACCTACTCCCTGCTTAAGCGCAATGGCAGCTTGCGGCAGTTGATACTCGAAAAACGGGTTACCACCAGACTGGCGCATGTTATCGATTCTTGCACCCATTACCGGATCTCCGGGCGAGCCGAACGGTAGCTTATCGATGATCACGCACGACAGCGCCTCACCACGCACATCAACACCTTCCCAAAAACTTGATGTGCCCAGTAAAACGGCATTACCAATGGATTGAAATGCTTCAATCAGTTCTCGTTTAGGTCTTTGACCTTGAATCAGTTTGGGATAGTCCAGCTCTGTTTCAAGAATACGTGCAGCTTCGTGCAAGGCACGATAACTGGTAAACAACAAGAACGCTCGCCCTTTACTGGCTTGCAGCACGGGTAAAATCGACTGAATAGCCGCAGCGGTATAGCCTTGGTGTGATGGTTCAGGCAGGCCTTCTGGTAAATACAACATCGCGTTGTGCTGATAATCGAAAGGGCTGTCGACCAGCAGCTCATCAGCGTCAGCCACGCCCAGATTACCTTTAAAATGGCTAAAATCACCACCAACCGCCATGGTGGCAGAAGTAAAGATCCAACTAGCGGGGATGGCCCGCATCGCTCTTTGAAAAGGTTCTGCTACAGTCAACGGTGTCATGTTGAGACTAAAACCGGTACGGTAGGTTTCATACCAATGAATATACTCACTAGTCGACTCTTCACCAGCATATTTAGCCAACGATTGCGCATGCAGTACAGCGCGTCGGTAGCAGCTCTCCAGCCCCTTACCTCTGTCAGCGACCTGCTCGAGTGTGTCACGCACATTGTCGAGAATGAGTGTGAGTTTTTCCAGCTCACGCTCAATCGCTGAGTTATCTTTTATAGTGATCCACGCATCACGGGTAGGCTCAACAGCAAACGCCAGTCGAAAATGGCGGACACCTGTTTCGAGTTGACTTGCCATATCACGTAATTCAGCCATGTCCGGCGCTTCATGTAATTGCTCACCGACCGTGTCACGCGCAAGGTCCAGCAACTGACGGCTACTCAGTTTGCGACCAAAAAACTGTGCAGCAATATCGGGCAGTTGATGTGCCTCATCGACAATGAAGGCATTAGCGCTGGGCAATAGCTCACCAAAACCCTCATCTTTTAACGCAAGATCAGCACACAATAAATGATGATTGACCACAACGATATCTGCATCCTGCGCACGCTTTCTGGCTGCGTGAATAAAGCAATCGGCAAGGTCCTCGAATTCATGTTGCGAACAGAAATCATCATTGGATGTAATAAAACCCCACACCATTGAATCTTCTGGAACATGCAGAACTTCTGCAATATCTCCTGTATCCGTTGTACGCGACCAATCGTTGATTACGCGTAAGTGCGCCTGATGTGTTTCATCACGTAAGGCCGGATGGCGAAGCGCGCGCGCCAGTCGATGGCGACACAGATAGTTGGCACGCCCTTTTAAAAGGCTGACTTTGGCTGAGGTACCCAGCGCTTTTCGTACCAGCGGTAAATCGGTGTAAAAGAGCTGATCTTGCAGATGGCGTGTGCCCGTGGAAATAATGACGCGCTTGCCGCAGAACAAAGCCGGAACCAGATAGGCAAAGGTTTTACCGGTGCCAGTACCCGCTTCACCAACCAAAACAGCATCGTTCTCAAGCGCTGAAAATATCGCTTCTGCAAGATGCTGCTGCTCGAGTCGAGGTGCAAAACCAGGCAACAGATTTGCAACCGGGCCATCGTCCCCAAGAAGGGCTGAAATGGAATCTGGCTTACTCGTGTCAGGTTTTTCTATCTTGGCAGTTTTAACAGACGTGCTTATCTCATCCAGCTTCGTTTTCTTATTTGTTTTGTCTGACTTATTTGTCTTATTTATTTTTTTTGCCACCGGTGCCTCCTTGCTCCGGTCGGTTGCTACACACGCTTTTGCGTGAATCGCTACTGCCGATATAAATACTCTTGAACTTTCTTATGTGCACTTCTAACACCCAGTAAATCTCCGCGGATGCTTCTGGCATGCTCAATGATAAGCCAGTTTCGATGTAAAAGCCGTGCATCTCCTGCAGCGTAGGTGTTCGATTTTACCGCATAGCTCTCTGCTAATGCAGGTTGTTGCTGATCAAGCTGCAACTCAGCAGCCCGGCTCCACAACAAGCTGTTCTGAGGACTGATTTCAAGTGCGGTTACCAGGCTGTCTAAAGCCGCCCCATAATTTTCATCAAGGCGCGCCTGTTCGGCTGCAGACCAGTACCTGGCGACACGCGCATCAGTGGTGTCTACGCGTATGGCATCTGATGCCAACTGAGTTTGCTTAACCGGGGGAGCAGTTATTTTGGGAGCTGGCTGTGACAGTGATGAGCAAGCAGCCACGGAAAGCGCAAAACTTGCGGCCACAAAGCATTTGGCATATGACGCCATATAACCAGAGCAACGCGTTACTGAAAACAATACTCTCGGCAATCCACTGAGCATGGCCAGGGTTGTACTTGATCGCGTTAACGTTATTAGCATAATTTTTGCGATGATCCTTTGAACAACATTTTGCACGTAGACCTGTCGTGCAACAAGTGACGTTAGCAATTAATTGATGACAGTTAAGTTATTGAGTGAGCAAACTCATCTCGATGCGCCGATTTTTCATCCGGCCTTCCTCTGTCGCATTACTGTAATACGGCCGGCTTTCGCCAAACCCAAATGGCCGCAAACGCTCAGCTTGGACCCCATTCGCGACCAAAAATTTTACGACGGCCAATACTCTTTGCTTGGACAACTCAAGATTTTGCTTTGCAGAGCCGCGATTATCCGTGTGTCCTGCCAGGTTTAACTTCACATCCGGATACGATTTAAGCTGACTTACCAATTCCTCGAGAACCGTTCGAGAACTGCCAAGCAACCGGTAATCACCAGGTAAAAATTCCACCCCTTCTATTGTGCCACTAAACAAGCTGCAACCCGAATCATCGATTAAGTCCCCTGCTGGCGTACCCGGGCAAACATCGTTTTCATCTGCTATGGAATCAACATCACTGTCCAGTTTGACTGCAGATTGAGTTACAGATGCACATCCAACGCTTAGCAGACACACCAAAGCAAGTACTGGCATCAGCATTTTTTGCTTGTAACCAAGCAGGACGCGTTCAAATAATGAAACGAGTCTGTTCATTTTGCAGGCATCCGCCTGCGACGCAAGCTATAGCGCCAGCCGATAATTGTAAGGGCCAACACAGACATTATCAGTAGCAACCAGTCCGTTCCAGTGGAATAAATGGAACATCCACCCGCATTAAGGCCGGTTTTTACAAGGCCGGTTGTTGGATCATCATCTTGCGGCATCGTTTGTTCTATAACAAGCTGCGGGCGCTGGATCGGCTCACGATTACTGGCACTGCCTTCGATTTGCGCGTCCATGGCGGCCGCCAACAGTGGATCCTCAGGTCGTGTTTCTGCATCATCCACATCTGATTGATCATCGTTCGCCAGAATATCATCATCCAATGCGCCATCTATATTGTTCTCTTGCTCTGATACTTGCTCATCGTCCTGAAAAAGCGCTTCAGTATCATCTGAAGCGTCGCCATCCTGTACTGGGTTGTTTGGCACATTGGTCTCAGATTCGGCTGGACCAGCATTACCAGCCTGTACAAATTCATCCAGATGATCGAGCACACCGTTACCGTTTTCATCACCAGACCATAGCGGAATAGCCAGGAGTGCATCATCCAATCCATCAACAACAGGGAAATCAAAAAAATTATCAATGCGCCCGTCCCGGTCAAAATCAGACCCACCGGCCTCAACCAGATCAAACACGCCATCGTTATCACTGTCAAGATCCTGAAAATCGGGTAAATCACCCCCATCCGTATTTAATGGAACAGCATCTTCAATCCCATCACCCGTGACATCACAACACGTTCTGTCATTAACCGCCTGCATGCTATCCAGAATGCCATCCGCCCCCACAGTGCCAGGAGCGGCATCAATTCGCCCATCACCATTGTTATCGAATTGCGCATCAACGCCGGCTTCAACAATATCTGGCAAGCCATCATTGTCCGAATCCAAATCAAGGAAATCAGGAATATTGTCAAAATGCCTGTCCGTGTTTTTTAGCTCATAGGCCGGTCTGCCGCTGTCAGGTGAGGTTTCAATCGCATCGTGCAAGCCGTTTTCGCCTGCTTCGCCAACAATCCTGCCAGCGATAACACGCAAGTTAGAAAAATTAATTGAAATGACCGCACCAGATTCCTTCCAATCCAGAATACCGTCGTTATCACTATCAAGATCCAGTCGATCCGGCTGGCCATCCCGATCACTGTCTTTGTCCCTACCATCTTCGGCAATCTCTAAGGTATCCAGGATGCCATCGTTATCGTCATCGATATCAACGGTATCAACAATTTGATCGCCGTCACTATCATTATTGGTAACCTCAGCTACCATGACTTCCTGCGCCAGGGCGCTTGCAGAGAGCACAATACCGGCAATTATAAAAAGCGTCTTTTTCATATTCCCTGAAATCTTGGGCGCACTGGCCCGCAAGTAGTCTTTACAGAAGATTAGCAGAGGTTTCATGAGACTCAATGTCATCAATGTCAAATTAACGTCACCAGACAACTTTACCGTGAATAGATTGATATAAAACGGCAAGTCGCGTTAAGTGAAAATAAAGACTGATTGGCCTATTCCCATTCGATTGTGGCAGGAGGCTTACTGGATATATCGTAGGTCACACGAGATATATTCGGAATACTATTACAAATTGTTCTGGAAACTTCATCGAGAAAGTCATAAGGCAGCTGCGCGGCTCTGGCAGTCATAAAATCAATTGTTTCTACGGCCCTCAGCGCCACGACATAATCGTACCGCCGACCATCACCCGTCACACCGACAGATTTAACGGGTAAAAACACAGTAAAGGCTTGAGACACTGTGTCGTACAAATTGTGCCGCACCAGAGCATCAATAAAAATAGCATCAGCTTCGCGCAGGATATCCGCGTACTGTTTGTTCACCTCACCAAGGATTCTTACACCCAGCCCTGGGCCTGGAAACGGGTGACGATAAACCATCGACTTTGGCAGACCAAGATCAACACCCACACGCCTGACTTCATCTTTAAAAAGCTCTCGCAATGGCTCAAGCAACTTAAGACGCATAGTGGCAGGCAAACCACCCACATTGTGATGAGATTTAATGAGATGCGCAGAGCCTGTGCTGGATGCAGCAGATTCAATCACAT
>CALHRQ010000222.1 GCA_938038175.1 uncultured Granulosicoccaceae bacterium
AGCCGTGCAAGATATCTGCACGGTTGGGCTTAATTACTTCCGCATAATCATGACCTACCTAAGCCCAGTGCTACCCGCAACGGCCAAAGCTACTGAAGCATTTTTGAATACCTCCCTCACTATTGATAGTTTGAGTACGCCTTTGGTCGATCATGGCATCGAGAAATACAAGCCACTAATGACACGCGTAGAATTAGCACAAATAGAAAAACTCATGCAAGCTACGGCTGAGGAAAATGCAAAGTCGGTTGCTAACAACAGCTTGTCCGACGCTAACACACAATACGATCCTATAAAAGATGAGATCGAAATAGGGGATTTTGAAAAAGTTGATTTACGTATCGCCACTATCGTTGATGCAAAACCTGTAGAAGGCGCGGACAAACTGATTGAGCTGACTCTGGATATCGGCATTGAAACACGCACTGTGTTTGCTGGTATCAAAGCGGCTTACAATCCCACCGATCTTGTGGGCAGGCAAACCGTTATGGTTGCAAACCTGAAACCACGCAAGATGCGTTTTGGTGTGTCCTCAGGCATGGTACTGGCAGCAGGTCCTGGCGGATCTGATCTGTTTATTTTATCGCCTGACGCTGGAGCAAGTAGTGGCATGCGAGCCAAATGAGGCATTAAACCATGAGTGAGCTTGCGCTCATCTTAGTGACCACTGTATTGGTTAATAATTTTGTGCTTACGCAGTTCCTTGGCCTATGCCCTTTTATGGGGGTGTCAAATACTCTCGATAGTGCTTTAGGCATGAGCATGGCGACAACGTTTGTTCTAACAATGGCGTCTGCACTGAGCTACCTTGTTAATAACTGGTTGCTGATCCCGTTAGGAGTCGAATATTTACGCACCATAAGCTTTATTGTTGTAATCGCAATAGTTGTGCAATTTACCGAAGTCCTTTTAAGACAACGTAGTCCACTGCTACACAGAGTACTGGGCTTGTATTTGCCGTTGATAACAACCAACTGTGCTGTGCTTGGTGTTGCTTTACTAAGCGCACGTCAGCATCAGCATTTTTTGCACGCTGTATTATTCGGCTTCGGTGCAGCCATTGGTTTTTCTCTGGTGCTGCTGTTGTTTTCCATGCTGCGTGAAAGACTTAATGGCGCAGATATACCTGCACCGTTTAAAGGTAGCGCCATTGCGCTTATTACAGCAGGCATAATGTCATTGGCATTCATGGGATTCAGCGGGCTGGCATGAATAACGTGTATATCCTTAAAGTGTTGTTCTTGATGTGTGTTTTCGTAAAGCATGTTGAAGCGTAAACAGCTAAAGCATTGTGAGTATCGAGCATTGATATGTTGACGACGAACACTGCCTTGATACTGATATCAGCTTTTGTTTTAGTGTTGCTGGTTGGCGCACTGTTATCCCGAATGGCACGCCCATCTGGCGACGTTGCAGCAAATAGAAAAACAGTGCTTATAGATCAGGTAAACGAGCTGTTACCACAGACGCAATGCGCTCAATGCGGTTACCCTGGCTGCAGACCCTACGCCGAAGCCATAGTTGAAGAACACATCCCTATAAACCGTTGCCCACCTGGCGGTAAGAACACTATCACGCAATTAGCTGCGCTTCTGGGCACTGACGTGCCAGCCCTTGATGAGCAATTTGGCATTTTCAAAGCACCACAAGTAGCAAGAATACTCGAAGCCGATTGCATCGGTTGCACATTGTGTATAAAAGCTTGCCCTGTAGACGCCATTGTGGGTGCGAACAAACTTATGCACACCGTAATGGAGGATGAATGCACTGGCTGTGAGCTATGTATTCCACCGTGCCCGGTCGATTGCATCATCCTCGCACCAATTGACACTACACCTGCTAATTGGGCTTGGCCGCAACCACAATGAAATTGCTAAGCTCGTTGCTCACAAGCCTTGAAAAACAAACTGCGCGACAGTACCGATTCCGTGGCGGCATACAGTTACCCGGTAATAAAAAAGGTTTGGAAACACCCATAAAAACACTGTCGCTACCCGATGAATTAAAACTGCCTCTGCTAGATTACTCCCACCGCCCTTTGCAAGCACTTGTCAAACCAGGCGACGCGGTATCACGAGGTCAATGGTTAGCAAAAGGCTTGGCCTCACCAGCAACCGGCACCATCTCCGACATACAGCATGCACCTATCATTCACCCTGGTGGTCTGAACGCTAATTGCATTGTCATTCGTACACGATCTGATGCGGAACCAGAAGCACAGGCAGAACAAGAAAAGAAAACAGGCGTAGCCGCAAACAGTAAACTCACAGCAGGTACACAAACAGTCACACCAAACATAGCGAGCATCAAAGGCCTGGGGGGCGCAGCTTTTCCATTATTGGACAAGATCAACGCTCTTGGAAATAGAGAACTAACCACCCTGATAATCAATGCTGCGGAGTGCGAACCTCAAATTGCCTGTGATGAGGCACTGATGCAATCGCACGCTATTGAAATTGTATTTGGAATAAACCACTTGGTGGCACTGACTGCCGCCAAGCGCTGCATTGTCGCAATCGAAGACAGTAAACCACTGGCGATAGAGAAGATGCTGCAAGCTATTGAAGCTTCAAACCTCACCAAAGATGCTGACACAAACACAAGCCTGGTCAAGATCGAACTTAAGACAATCGGAACGCGTTACCCGACAGGTGCAGAATTACCGCTGATAAAAGTCACAACCAATCTTGATATTACTCGCAACATGCATCCAACTGATCACGGTATATTGTGCGTCAACGTTGCTACGGCTCATGCTGTTGGCCTGATCTATAAACAACAGTTTGCCGACTCACGTGTGATCACTATCGCTGGCAACAACGCGGCCAAGCCCTGCAATGTCAGAGTACGCTTTGGTACATCAATAGAACATATACTGGCACAAACAGAAAACCTGGCAGCAATCGATCAGTCCACTATTCACTGTGGTGGCCCTCTGAGTGGATTCGAAGTCAGTCAAATTGACTTACCAGTGACAGCTCAAACCCACTGCATTTTGATAAACCAAAGGCAGAAACCCGCGACACCGGTAGCCTGCATTCGATGCAGTGCATGCGCTGATAGCTGCCCAGCCGAACTGCTACCGCAGCAATTGCACTGGTATGCACAAGCGAATGACATTGAACGATGCACAGAATTAAACTTGGCTCATTGTATTGAATGTGGTTGCTGCGATCTTGTTTGCCCGTCTGCGATCCCACTAACAGCGACCTTTCGCTATGCGAAATCACAACAACTTGCACTAACAAAGCAAGCACAACAAGCAGCACAGGCTGAAGTCCGTTTTGAATCCCGAGAGAAACGCCTTGCCAAACAAGAAGAAGCTCGTGCGCAACGCTTATTAAAACGTAAAGAAGCTGTTGCGAGTAATAAAAGTGCGAAGCAAAATACTGACGGCATTCAGTCCGCTCTGGCTCGTGCCCGAGAACAGGCACACAATCGTGCACAGGCTCGGCGCA
This sequence comes from uncultured Granulosicoccaceae bacterium, assembly GCA_938038175.1. Taxonomy (GTDB): domain Bacteria; phylum Pseudomonadota; class Gammaproteobacteria; order Granulosicoccales; family Granulosicoccaceae; genus Granulosicoccus. The sequence goes on from CALHRQ010000222.1 coordinate 3,459, forward strand.
ACTCAAAGAAAGATCTATAAAAAATTGGACACCTCACTCTTAGAACAACACCGTCCGAGTGTGCAAGGCACAATGTTTACCGTCATGCTTGCCTTGCTGCCAGGCACAGCAGCACTTGCCTTTGTAGTTAGCCCCGCGATCTTGATTAACATTCTGATATCGATTGTTGTTGCGCTCATCCTGGAAAGCCTTGTATTGGTTTTGCGCAGCAAGCCGGTTGCTCGTAGCCTTAGCGATGGCAGTATCGTTTTAGCAGCCTGGTTGTTCGCATTATGCCTGCCACCTCTATTGCCACTTTGGCAGCTTGTGATTGGCGCTGCCATGCTGACACTTTTAGGCAAACACGTTTATGGCGGCCTCGGTCAAAATCCGTTTAATCCTGCAATGGTTGGTTATGCGGTTCTACTCGTGTCTTTTCCACAAACCATGACCTTATGGTTTGCACCAGATGCACTGAATCAGTACACATTCACCGAGTTATTAAACTTCAAGCTTAACCCAGATGCACTCAATACAATAATTAGCGCAACATCGTCTACCACCAACACCACAGGCTTCGATGCGTTTACACAAGCCACACCATTAGAGCAAGTACGCATCAGGAGACTACTGCAGCCAGACTTACTGAATTCATCAGCACAATTGCCAGTCCGCGCATTCGATCAAGTACAAATGCAGACGTCGCCACAAGCATTTGAAGCAACGCCAGATGGAACTGTGTTAACAACACCTGTTTCTGTAGCATGGCCATGGGTCAGCAGCGCTTTTGCGATCGGTGGTGTTTTTTTACTCTACAAAAAAACCATAAGCTGGCACATCCCTACTTCGCTTTTATTATCCATGTGCGTCCTGCATGGCTTACACAGTTTACTGACGCACCTGCCCGCACTCTCTGTAGCTGAAGCTGTTTTTTATGGCAGCGCAGTGTACGCAGCGTTTTTTATTGCCACAGACCCTGTCACCGCAGCCACTAGTCAGGCAGGAAAACTTGTGTACGGCACAGGTATAGGTTGCCTGATCTTTTTTATTAGAGCGTTTGGTGGCTACCCCGACGGTATTGCTTTTGCTGTACTACTAATGAATTTATGCGTACCCCTAATTGATCATCTTGTGATGAGAGCGACGTGTAAATGAAACAGCAAAACGACATCCGCACCGGTTTGCTTTTGTGTCTTTCTTTGGTGTTCGCTATTTTATTGGTCATCAGCATGTTTCACTTGAGTGCGAAAAAGCGTCAATTGGCCGATGACGCGCACACACGTCAGTTACTCGAGACAGTTCTGCCCATAGGCTATGATAATGACCCAAGCAATGATGTTATCAGTATCAGTGCTGAAGCGCTGGGCAGTGCAGATGCACAGAAAGTGTATCGTGCACGACAACAAAACTCACCCGTCGGTGCAGTCATTACAACGGTTGCACCAGATGGTTACAGTGGCGCCATCAAGCTGATGGTCGGCTTCTCATACAACGGTCAGATACACGCAGTTAGAGTTATGCAACACAGAGAAACACCTGGCCTTGGCGACGATATTGATATTTCACGCTCCAATTGGATCAAATCATTTGACCTAATCAATGTAGAAGCATTATCTCGGCAGGATTGGAACGTTGTAAAATTTGGTGGCCAGTTCGATCAGTTTACAGGTGCTACCATTACACCCCAAGCGGTGGTACATGCCGTTTTTCGTACAGCTAGCTGGTATAAAGAAAACAGACATCTTCTTTATTAGAAATACAACATAAGCCATAAGCCATAAGCCATAA
>CALHRQ010000223.1 GCA_938038175.1 uncultured Granulosicoccaceae bacterium
AGTTTGTTTGCTAAGAATACATTGGTTTTAAACAAATGTGGTTTTTTCGCAACAATAAAATGCAAAAACACCAAAAATAAACGGTAAGGGATAGAGAAGAAGGTTTTTTCAAGGTAGAAATATAAGCCTACTTTGAGCATAAAGGGGCTCAAACCAGCTTCAAACATCAATACAACGAGCTGAGTGAAGAAACTCAGCTTTGCTGGTGTGTATAGGTTTTACTTAGGTTTTACTTAGGTTTTACTACCAGGTTACTTTAGATTGATTCTGTGGCCTTCGAATCAGAGCGCCCATTTTTGGGCTTGGCAGCGGCCAAACCGCCCGCGTTTCGAAGCGCTTTTTGCGACTTTGCTGGTGCATCCAGAGTCTCCGGCAAAGTGATGTTGAGCTCCAAAACATCGCAGTTTTCCTGCGTTTCAAGCTGCACAGAGACCTGCTCTTCGCCCACACTCACGTATTTTTTTATGACGTTGAGGATATCCTGCTTAAGCATAGGCAGGTAATCTGGGCCATTTCGCCCAGTGCGCTCATGCGCAATAAGTACTTGCAAGCGATCCTTGGCAACCTTTGCAGTCTGCTCTTCATTACGACTACGAAAAAAACTGAAAATACCCATTGGCTCTTACCCAAATAATCGCTTGAGAAACCCTTTCTTTTGGGCTTCCAGGAAACGGTGTGGCTTGGCGTCGCCGAGTAAACGGTCAATTGCATCCGAGTACGCCTGTCCAGCTTCACTCGTTGTTTCCAGAATAACCGGCTTACCTGCGTTGGATGAATCCAGAACCGACGGAGATTCCGGGATGATGCCGAGTAATGGGATGGCGAGTAGCTCGACAATATCGTCAACACTTAGCATCTGGCCTTCCTGCACTCGTCCAGGATTATATCGAGTAATCAACAAGTGCTCTCGAACCGAATCTTCATTCATTTTGGCACGCTTTGATTCACTTTGAAGAATACCGAGGATTCTGTCGGAATCTCTTACTGAGGACACTTCCGGGTTTGTGGTCACAATAGCTTCATCTGCGAAATACAATGCCATTTTGGCACCTTTCTCTATGCCCGCTGGAGAGTCACAGATAATGTAGTCAAAATCGCTCTTTTTAAGCTTATGCATAACCCGCGCTATCCCCTCGATGGTGAGAGCGTCTTTGTCGCGTGTTTGCGATGCCGGCAATATATAGAGATTATCGGTCCGTTTATCTTTAATAAGCGTTTGATGCAGGCTTGATTCCTGGTTTACGAGGTTGACCAGATCATACACAACGCGGCGTTCGCAGCCCATGATGAGGTCAAGGTTACGCAAACCAACATCAAAATCAATTACCACGGTTTTAAAACCGCGCTGAGCAAGCCCAGTCGCGATAGAGGCGCTCGTAGTTGTTTTGCCAACCCCGCCCTTACCTGAGGTCACAACGATTGTCTTGGTCAAACTATCACTCCTGAGAAAATAAAAACGCTGAATTCGTAATAACTATCCGCAATAGCCCCGCACGATATCTAAAACCAGCTCAAACTGCTCTCGCGCTGCATGAACTATTGCACTTGTTATATTCTTCCAGCAACACTCTTTCCTTTTGCAAATTTATATCAGTGTACTTCTTGCGGCGACTATTATTTGCACCGATTATTTCAATGCTAACTTATAATGCCGGATTTTCGTCCACGTTGTACACACATTAGATGCACATAACTTCATATTTCTGCATCACTTGCCCACAAACCGTAACGATCAAAGCACCATAATGTCGTTACGCTAGCTGACTAACATAATGTACGCTCAAATCGGTTTTATATCACGGCCTGGAAACTTGCTAACAGCAAATTCAATCAAGCATGCACTGCAATAAAACATCGCGGTATTGACATTACCTAAGATACTTCTTGAACGTCTTCAAATATCTGCTTCAAATATCTGCTTCAAATATTTGCTTAAAAATTCTGCTTCACATATCTGCTGCATAAACACGCATCTGCTGTATAAACAAGTTGCCAATCGAAAACGGCCAAAATAACGGCGCTATTGTTCCCACACTATATTGGCTCAATAATCAATTTGTCGTTTTCAAGCCAAATTTGCGCAGGCTTGCCGCGCAACTCCGACGGAATTTCTTCAAGCAAACGGAAATTACCCGCAACTGAAACTAACTCTGCCTCAAGGGATTGGCAAAAAATCCGCGTTTTAGTGTTCCCGGATACCCCACACAATGCACGCCCTCTCAGCGGACCATATACATGAATATTGTTATCTGCAATGATCTCAGCTCCGGGGCCAACCTGTCCGGTAATAATGAGATCAGTGTCTCGTGCATAAACCTGCTGACCGGATCTGACAGGACGCGTGATGAGCAGAGGCGATTTAATCACCATCTGAACCTCTGCAGCAGATAATGGTAAATCCTGAGACAAATCCAGCTCGCTGGAATGCTCTACCTGACCTTCTTTAACGTCACTCGATCCAGCAGAACCAGAGCCTTCAGTACCAGACGTGGCAACGCTACTGCGCCCTGGACCACTTATAAGGCTGGCTGCTGCTCCAGTACTGTTGCTGTTACTGCGCGTCGCACCATCGCTATTGTTGCTGCCAACTTTGCCACTCGAATCAGGTGTCGAACCTTCTGAGCCGGATTGACTGCCTTTTTTTTGACGCCTGACACCCGCTTCGACTAATGGTAACTCGATTGACGATGCAAACGGTGAAGATTTATCACTTACGCTGACAACAATTGGAACAAGTTTGTGAGCGCGAATTTTGTCGAACAAGCTGCCAGCATCAAGATCGCCGTTTTGTTCGATGTCATCTTCAAGCGGGGTGAGATCGACCACGACCGGAGTATCTTTAAAAAATCCGGGAGCTTGCTGTACTTTTTCAGCAATCCGTTGATCAATAATGCCAAGATCGGAGGTATGGAGACGAAGCGACATGAATGTATACATGCCACCTTTAAGTTCAACCTCTTTATTAGCAGACACTGTTTGATTTTCCGTTAGTGCGTGATAATGCTTGCACAGTAATGCATGCGTGGTAATGCCCGTGTACCAATGCTGGCGAAACAATGTTTGCAATAACGTTGACGAGAGACTCTATCAACTGGCAAACCGTGTGCTCAGTCCGATCAGGCATGCCGAATACGAGCTGCTCGGTAGATGACAATTCTAAAGCGTTGGTAGCAAACATAAAAGCCCAAAACCAAAAGAATTTTGACATGGAGTGCATTGAACAGCAAAACAACCCGCTCCGAAAAGTCATACACATTGATATGGACGCTTTTTACGCATCAGTGGAGCAGCGAGATAACCCCATGTTACGTAACCGCGCTGTCATCGTAGGTGGCAAACCAAATGGCCGAGGCGTGGTGGCAGCATGCAGTTATGAGGCGCGAGAATATGGGGTGCACTCTGCCATGCCCAGCGCCCAGGCCTTTAAAAAGTGTCCACACGCCATTTTTGTAAAACCAAGATTCAGCGAATATCAGGCTGTGTCAAAGCAACTAAACACGATATTCAAATCATTTTCACCCCTGGTTGAGCCTCTGTCACTGGATGAGGCTTACATTGATGTCAGCAATGTATCCATACTGGGTGGCTCAGCGTTACGTATCGCCAAAGAAATTCGCGCACAAATTAAACAGCAAACCGGCTTGGTGGCATCAGCGGGCGTGTCTTACAACAAATTTTTGGCAAAGATTGCCTCCGATCATGATAAGCCGGATGGTCTGTTCTGCATTTTGCCTGCTGATGGCGAAACCTTTATTGCCGGACTGCCTATTGGACGGTTTTATGGTGTGGGGCGAGCGACTGAGGCACGTATGCAGGAACTCGGTATTTTCAATGGCGCCGACTTGCGCCGCTGGACGCTGGCTGAATTAACGCAGGAGCTCGGCAAAAGTGCGCACTATTACTTCAATATCGCGCGCGGCATTGACAACCGTCCAGTACGCTCTTCACGCACGCGTAAATCATTGGGTACAGAGAGGACTTTTTCAGAGAACCTGACGTCAGCGATGGCGATGCAAGACAAACTAAATGAACTTGCGACACAGCTGGTCAGCGATATGCTTGACAAGGGGCTGCAAGGATCAACCTTATCGGTAAAGGTACGCTTTGCCAACTTTGATACTTACACACGCAGCCACTCTCAGCCGGGTGGGATAATGACAGCCGAAGATGCCACCCGACAAATCCCATTTTTACTGGCACGCGCACTAGCTGAAAATCCTGCTCAGTCAGTCAGATTACTGGGAGTATCGATCAGTGGTTTGAAGCCCATTGATCCAGATGCCATTACGCAACTGTCGTTAAAACTCTAGCTTTTTATGCGCTGAGTACCAGATCCGGAAAAGTGGTCGCAGACATGGGTTCACATAAATAGTATCCCTGCACCCGATGACAACCCAGTGCTGCAACCATGTCGAGCTGATTTTGGTTTTCAATGCCTTCCGCGACCACATCAGCGCCGATACTGTCAGCGATATCCACAATGGCGCGAATAATATCCTGACTGCTGGAATTGCTGACAACATCAGAGATAAATGCGCGATCGATCTTGATTTCACTGATAGGGAAATCACGCAACTCAAGCAGCGAAGAATAGCCAACACCGAAGTCATCGATGGAGAGCTTGACGCCGAGGTTTGTGAGTTCGTGTAGTAAGGTTTTTAGCGCTGCAGAATCACGATAGATCGCGGTTTCGGTAATTTCAAGGCAAAGACAGCTGGGATCAAAGCCGGTTTTTTCAAGTACAGATGCAACCTCAGAGACAATTTTGCCGCTCTCAAACTGCTTGCGCGACAGGTTTACTGACATGGTTGGTGGCGACATGCCAAACCGAGAAAGCCTCTGGTAATCATTGATAGCCTGCTGCAAAACCCAGTTGCCAATCGGCTTGATGATGCCAGACTCTTCAGCAATATCAATGAATTCAGCGGGAGAAACACGGCCAAATTCAGCACTGTTCCAACGTAACAAAGCTTCCATTCCGTACGTCATATTGGATGCAAGATCCACTTGGGGCTGATATTGCAGAGACAACTCGTTTTTCGCAACAGCTTGTTGCAATGCCACTTCAAGCTGATGGCGACGCTTGGATTCTCGTTGCTGTCGGCTGTTGTAGACAACCATGGAGTTATTGCCCAGCTGCTTGGCATGGGCACAGGCACTGTCGGCACACTTAAGCAATGAAGACACGGTATTGCCGTGCTCCGGCGCAAATGCAATACCGACACTTGCACGCACCGGTACATTTATGGTGTTGACATTGACACCGTGACGAAGCCTTGCAAGAAATCGAGTCAGCCGCTGCTCTATCTCTTCGCGCCCATGATCAAACTCGAGCAATACAGCAAACTCATCACCGGCAATGCGTGCAATTGTTGCATCAGCAGGCATGCTGTGCTGCAGGCATATCGCAGTCTGCTTGAGCAGTTCATCGCCAGTGGAGCGGCCATAGGTATCGTTTATTTGCCGAAAACTGCGTAGATCAACAACGATCAGTGCCAACTCATTTTTTGTGCGTGAACATCTCTGTGCAAGTTCGCTGAGAAGCTGGGCGCGGTTTGGCAAGGCGGTTAAAGGATCGTTTAATCGAGTGGCTGAAGGCTGATATGAACCGTACACACTGATTGCCGTACCACCCTCATCGGTCTGACGTTCTTTCACCAACCATGATTGTTTACCGAAACTGGGTAATTCGAAACTGATCGTGGCATCAGGGTCTTCGGTGGTGCGGATCGCTTCGTTGCGAGCGCGCTCAATGGCAACATTATCAGGCGACAATTGGGCATACAAATCACTGCTGGTGAAATCATCCTCGGCTGAGCGGTTCATTTCTGTTGGCAACCAGCCAAGTAACTTGCGATTGATCGCGGTCAACTGGCCCTGAGTGTTAAAGATGGCAATGGCATCAGGAATCAGATCCAGCATTCCCAGGCGATCATCTTGTTCTTCGCGCAGACGCGACAAGCCCAGATAGATAAACCCTGCCAGTAAGATCACACCACCCACTGTCAGTGCAAACGGCAATGGATCATTTTTGTACAACAACATCTGTTGCTCAATAGAAAATTGCAGCGGTTCCAAAACGAGCCTGACTAATGGTTCCGGCAGGGTATTCTCAATCGATATTGAAGCTGATTCCGCAGCATTGGCCCAAGGTGTAAAAATGGGCAACGCAATCAGAAACACAGCAGCTGTCCAACGACGAAAAGCACTGTGACAAGCGCCCGTTCGAGGGTTGCGTAAAACAGCATTTCTTATTGGATTAAAAATACTCATTAACGGACTCAGGACAAACAAAAATTGTCAGCGGTTCATGTTTAATAGCAGAAAGATTTAATAACTAAAGGAATTTTGTGTGTTTTTTGTAATAAAACACGACAAATTGTTGCTCAAAAGCAACAGTTTTATTCTGCTTGAGTAAATATCTTCAATTATTCAGTGGCATGAAAAAGAGCAGACAATCCAAGGCAGTACTCCAGACAGCGCGTAGATCGTAGACAAGTGCGCTACCGCCAGTGGATGAATGCAGCGATAGCCAAATGATGGTTTGCGCAGGACTGCGTGATGTAAAACGACGAGCAGAGAACGAGCGGACGGCAGTTAGGCCAGGGATGAATGCGCGAGTGCTACTGCGGCGCGTTGCCGCCTCGACAAGGTGGCGATTCGGGTACTACTTCGCCTTTGCCTTGCCACTCTGAAACAGTGTGTGTGTGCAAGCTAAGCGCGTGTATCGGACCAGCCAGCCAATCGGCCAACAATGTATTGATCTGTCTGTGCCTTTGCAATAGGGCTTTTCCGGCAAAGGCATCACTCACAACCACCAGTTTAAAGTGGGATTCAGAGCCTGGGGGCACATTGTGATTATTGCTCTCGTTGATCACTTCCAGATGAGCCGGTGACAACGCATCTACGATTATGTCATTCAGATTTTCAGCAACACTTGTAGATTCAGACATAAACACTCCAGGCTTTTTTCTTAAGTTTTAGGTATCAGGCGCAGCAGGTACCGGCAACAGCTTGTCGGATAAGCGACGAGGTTCTTTGGTCAAATGCCACTCGTAAATCGTGGTGTAAGCCATTACCGCTCGCACATAGCGCCGAGTTTCAGTGTACGGAATAGCATCAATCCACACATCGGCAGACATATCCGCCTCTGGCAACCAAATACCGACCCGCTTGGGACCTGCGTTATAGCTTGCAGTTGCCAAAATCTGGTGATCATCGAACTTGTCCATCACATGACGCAAATAAAATGATCCAAAATCAATGTTGGTATCGGCGTTGGTTAAATCGCCTTTCCAGTTTTTGTCACCTTGTAATTCGGCAACGTACTTGGCGGTTCTTGGCATCAGCTGCATCAAGCCGACCGCGCCAGCGCTGGATTTTACATCGCGTATATAAGCGCTCTCGCGCCGCATGACCCCAAATATCCAGGCAGGATCAATCCTGTTTTTCGCTGCCGCCAGCTCAACCTCTGACTGATACAGAACCGGAAACCGGATACTCAAGGCACGTTTTTTTTCGGCTTTGTATGCTGTAGTGATAGCGCGGTCGTCCATTTTCCAGTCAGACGCAAGCACGGCTAGCGCGGCCAGTTGTTCTATTGGTGTATCTGAAACCACTCGGTTCCATTCGCGTCGGCCTTCCCACGGAATGTTAACGGCGTAGTATTCTCTGGCTCGGATAAGTTGCTCGTTGCTACGCAAAGGTGCAAGCCGAGTCTCATCCACCTCAATGGGCTCATCAACGATCGCATAAGGCACACCCATTTTGTCTGCGGACAAAAAGCCGTGATAGGTCGGCAGGCTGCTGAGCTCGGTATAAATCACCCTTGCCTGTGGGAGATGCCCACTTTCTTCCAAAGCCCTGGCTTCCCAGTAAGCCCAATGGTCCTCCTGTTGCTCTTCCAATGGCAAGCGTTTGATACTGCGCAGCACGTTAACCCAATCCTGCTCAAACAAGGCCGCCCGGATACGCCACTCTTCGAGTTCAAGATCATCCTCACGCGGCTCAAGGGTGTGCAGCCACTCATAGGCTTCTGGCAGCCGACGGTAGGCACCGCGCATAGCAAGTAGCCTATGCGTGTCGTAGTAACGATCCTTAAAGAAACCATAAGCTGGATACACTTCAAGCCAATGTCGCATGGCAGGCACAGGCTCTTCTTTTGACCATGCCAGCACCAGATCAACCAGTATGCGACGATTAAGCATAGTGTCGTCTTTGAGCACACCACTGGTCAGAAATTTTTTGGGAGATTTAAGCGCATTGATCCAGTCGCTGACGCGCTTGCGATCAGCTGTTGAAAGATACCGCAACATGGGTTTGGCATATTGGGGCCGATCCTTCTCCATTGATGCAAAAATCCGCTCCCAAATAGCCTTAACCGGTGGCACTTTTGCAGCCTCAAGCTCATCAATCGCCGCCGCACAGATAGCCGGATGCTTGACCGGTTTTACCCACAGGGTGAGCGCCGCCTCGTCAGCAAGACTGGTGACTTCGCCGGATTCGACACGCGCACGCAAAGTTGTGCAGGGCATGCCAGCGGCAAAGCGAGAGCTTTTCAGCTTCAGAAATTGTGACCATTGCTGGGTATCGGCAAAGCGCTGCTGCAAGGATCGAGTGAGTTTGCGTGTCAGAGAATCATCGTTTGATGACTGCTCAAATGCGCTGAGCAGTTCAAGCTGTTCCGCACCGGGCTTTTCAGTTCGAAATCGCTGCGCTAACCCGATGTAATTGAGGTAGTTTGATAAGGGGTAGTTTTGTAACTGCTGCTGTCGTTGCTCGTAGAGCGCACGGTTGCCTTGCCCAAGCGCTTTACGCGCTTCAATAAACCATTCTCGCTCCTGGGCGTACTCGGTAGATTGACCGATGCCGGTATTCGCCATTGCGCCAGCACTAAAAATAGCGCCACACATCAATACTGACACGCCTTTAAACAGCGCGTTTGACGTGCCCATAAGCAACGCTTTGGTACTTGGATGTTGCGCACGAATTGAATGCAGTACATCTAAATGCAGTGCACCTGCATACCGAACACCAGAAAACAGAACCCGCGCCTGTTTCGCTTTCGCACACCCGCCTTGCCAGAGGGCGCGAACACCCTCTGAGACATGTTTTATCGTCATATCGTGAACACTCTCAACCCAAATTCCACGTTTCAACATCAGCAATCTGCCGAAAAGCGGATACAATTATGCTTATATTATTAACCGTAGTACAAGTTTCGCAAAATGCCAGAAAATAACGTATCACAGCCCTTGAACACAGACGCGCTGCATACAGTAGACAAGCAACAGGACACCACGTTCGTTAATGTGTCGGGCTATCGTTTTGTGCGCTTGGATAACCTGCTCGAATTACAGGCAAACATGCGAGCTGCGCTCGCCGATATCGGTATCAAGGGCACAATACTGATCGCCGAGGAAGGCATTAACGCGGCCCTTTCCGGCACGCACAAACAATATAAAGAAGCCAAGTCATGGCTCGATAGTGACACACGCTTTGCTGGTATGTGGTTTAAAGAAAGTTATTCGACAACACAGCCATTTGCAAAAATGAAAGTGCGGATCAGAGACGAAATCATTACCTTCCAACCAGATGACGAAAACCGTATCTTTCCTGCCGACAGGCCCGCGCCCAACATGAGCCCGGGCACGTTAAAAAACTGGATCGACAGTGACAAAGCATTCACTTTATTGGATACGCGCAATGTATACGAGGTCAAGTCAGGTACGTTTGAAACCGCGCACGATCTGCAAATCGAAACCTTCAAACAGTTTGCCGATGCTATTGAGCAAGGTCTTAAGGATGGGTCGCTGGATAAAAAACAACCGGTAGTCACATTTTGTACCGGTGGTATTCGCTGTGAAAAAGCAGCACCTTTTTTACTCGAACAAGGCTTTGATGAGGTCTACCAAGTAGAAGGTGGTATTTTGAACTACTTCGAACAATGTGGTGATGCACACTGGAGAGGCGATTGTTTCGTTTTTGATGATCGTATCGAAATTGATCCCAAGCTCCAACCGACCGGCGCTGAACGTTGCGAAGAATGCCATCAGGCCATTCCTCCAGGCACCACTCATCACTGCGAATATGAACCGGGCGAATTCAGATCCAGGCAGTAAGGTAAATCAACGCTATTGTGGCAGCATCAATGCACTGTTCGTGCTCAGGCATTACGGGTAGCCATGGAAATAGTGTAACTCTTGCCTTGCTTCAATTTTTTATAGTTCCCGAATACTTCATTAAAGGAGCGCTTAATAAACTGTCGCAAGCCATTAATGGTCACCACCACAATCGTAGCGCCTGGCACCATGCGCTGATGCGCATCATCAAACATAATGTAAAACATCTCATTGCCCACTTTAGCAGGCAGGTTGGATACCACCAGAGTCAAGGGCAAATTGGCAGGCACTTGGCTTAGGCCATTACTGAGGTAAACCTGTGCGTTGCTGATGTTGTTGAGCTTAGCGTTCTTGCTCGCATACTCAATCGCAATGTAATCTCGATCCACCATATGCACTGAACCATTTGGACAACTACTGGCTATCGCAAGCCCCAGTGGTCCATAGCCGCAACCCAGATCCAGCGCAACCTCATCAGATGAAACCTGTAAATGGTCCAGCAGCATTAGCGTGCCATCATCTATTGCACGCGGTGAGAACAGCCCCCAGGTAGTATTAAACTGCAGGCTTGCCCCTAACAACTCAGAGCGAAACGTCTGATCTTGTCGAAGTTTCTGAGTGACTCTGCCTATTTCTGAAGAACTGGATAACTTCAATTTTCATACTCCGCGACAAGCCCAGCTCTGGCCAGTCAGATTAAAACCGTTAGATGGTGATGTATATAGCCGCACTAAATGGCTGAACCACACATGGAGCAATAGCAAAACTATTTCTATAACGGTTTTGCTTGCCCAGCATATCAACCCGTAAATGGCCGATTCGGTGTTTTTGCCAGCAAATTAATAATCAATACAGAACGGATAATAAGGCTAATTTCAGTAAGAATAACGCGGTGCACGATAAATGCAGGCAAAATGATGACAATATTTGTGGTTAATATGTCATTTTTTTTGCTGCAAAACTTGCGGGATTTAGATATTGTTCCCGCTGGGAAAAGGAGCCTTAGAATGCGCATGATTTTATTGGGTGGTCCGGGTGCTGGAAAAGGCACACAGTCCGGTCTACTCACCGAGAAATTCGGCATACCGCAAATATCAACAGGCGATATGCTTAGGGCGGCTGTAAAAGCACAGACGCCACAAGGAATCGAGGCTAAAACCGTCATCGATCGTGGAGATCTCGTTTCAGATGAGATCATGATCGGCTTGGTAAAAGAGCGCATCTCCAAAGATGACTGCCGCAACGGATATCTGCTGGATGGATTTCCTCGTACCATTGGACAGGCCGATGCACTCAAAGATGAGGGCATCACCCTTGATGCCGTCATCGAAATTGATGTGGATCACGAAGAAATCGTAAAACGCATCAGTGGTCGGCGTGTGCATGAAGCATCAGGGCGTGTTTACCATGTTATTTACGACCCACCAAAGCAGGAAAACCGAGACGACGAAACCGGTGAACTTTTGGTGCAGCGCGCTGATGACAAGGAAGAAACCATACGCTATCGCTTAAACGTTTATGAAGAGCAAACTTCCCCGCTCAAAGAATATTATGGTTGCTGGGCAAAACAAGGTGGACCTAACGCGCCGCTCTACGTCAAAGTCGATGGCCTTGGTGATGTCAGCGATGTGCATGGTAGAATTCTGCAAGGGCTCTCTTCTACTTAAGTGGCATGTCCATCGCGTCCAGGCTTCCTGCTACTCACGTTTTACTGAACCATCTCACTGACTTAAATTCATCAAGTTAGATCGGTGCCAGTCAGGCTAAGGGACGGGTAAAACCTGCTTCAACGCCTGCAAAGTCTCTTCAGGTTGCTCGGACATCATCATATGGCCGCAGTTATTCAGCACAAATAACTGAGCATCGAGCTGCTTCTGCAAAGACTGACACATTTTAAGTTGAGTCATCCGATCACTGTCTCCGGCAATAATGGTGGATTGCGTTTTGCCATTGAGCTTGGCTGCCGCTTCCTCACCGGCTGTATATTCGTTACAAGCATTTAGATCGTGGTACAGCACATCTTCAGGTGCACGCTCCAACAGCGCTTCCATTGTGTTGTATGCACTGATGCCCGCCACCGGGTTGTTTCCCAATTGCGATGCAAAGCTATGACCGAACAAGTTAATCATATCGATTGCAGCATGCTGGTTGGCACGGGCAGCATTGAGTAGCGGTTTGCCCACAGCCATAGGGTAAGCACTACCCAATAACACCAGGCTTGTCGGCGGTTTCCGGCGTTTTGACGCAGCATGCAGCATAACCAAAGACCCCATACTATGCCCACAATAGTGCAAATCTGATTTAGACAAAATCTCATAGGCCGCAAGCTGATCGACTAGTCGGTTAACCCAGTTAGCGGCAGCTTCAATACTCAGTAAGCACTCGCCAGCGCTGCGACCATGGCCAGGCAAATCAGGGACGACAAGGTTGTAGCCGCGACGCGAGAAATAGCGTGCCAGGTACACCCACACGGTACGATCGAGCCCGGCACCATGCAACATCACCAGAGTTGGCAGACCTTTACGCCAATATGCACCACCCTGACCGACACAGGTCGCATGCCCATCCATAGAGATCATCATTGGCTTGCCCTCATTGCGCGGCGCAATGCCTGCGATAAATCGGCGATCAGGTCCTCTGGGTTTTCAAGGCCAACAGACAAACGCACAAGCCCTGGAGAAACGCCTGCCTCAATTAAAGCATCATCATCCATGCGTGAATGTGTGGTACTTGCAGGATGAATAACCAATGATTTTGCATCGCCAACATTGGCCAGATGCGAAAACAACTGCAAGGCATCAATAAATGCACTGCCAGCCGCACGACCGCCTGCCAGCTCAAAACCGAATACCGCACCAGAGCCATTGGGTAACAGCTTTTTAGCTATTTTATAATCCGGGTGCGCCGCCTGTGAGGGGTGATGCACGATTGAAACCGCCGCGTTCGCAGCTAAAAAGTCAACCAGCTGCTGGGTATTACTGACATGTTTATCCATGCGCATTCCCAATGTTTCAAGCCCTTGCAAAAGTTGAAAGGCATTGCCTGGCGATAGCGTTGCACCAAAGTCACGTAAACCCTCTTTGCGGGCACGTACAATATAGGCAGCGGGACCAAATTCTTCGGTGAAATTCATACCATGAAAACCGGCGTAGCTTTCGGTTAATTCGGGAAAACGTCCAGAGCTGTCCCAATCAAAGCGACCACCGTCAACCAACACGCCACCCACAGCAACACCATGCCCGCCCATGAACTTAGTCAAAGAATGCATGATGATGTCAGCACCAAGTGCAAGTGGCTGCATTAGGTATGGTGTTGTTAATGTCGCATCTACCACCAGTGGCAAACCATTATCATGGGCGATAGCTGATACGGCAGGTATATCAACAACTTCACATCTTGGGTTAGCGACAGTCTCAGCAAACAGCATTTTTGTATTGGGCCTGATTGCCGCTTTAAATTCGTCTGGGTTGCTTGGATCCACAAACGTTGTTTCAACACCAAAGCGCGGCAAGGTGTAACTGAGCAGATTATGTGTACCCCCATAGAGAGATCGCGATGCCACAATGTGGCTACCTGCACCAGCAATGGTGGTGATACCAAGATGGATAGCGGCCATCCCGCTTGCAGTACAAACAGCACCCACACCACCTTCAAGTGCGGCCACGCGTTCTTCAAGCACAGCGACTGTCGGGTTGGAAATACGCGAATACACATGCCCCGCACGTGCGGCATCAAACAATGAAGACGCCTTATCGCTGTCATCAAAGACAAAGGATGTGCTTTGATAAATGGGCACGGCACGCGAACCGGTGTGGCTATCAGGCTGATGCCCCGCATGCAAGGCCAATGTATCAAAATCGAGTTTTTTGGGTCCGCTCATGTTTCCAATCCCTTTATTACGTGATACCAAATTCTGCTTCGCGCTCACGTTTCACAACATCGTAATGCTCAGCAAGCAAGTCTGCTTTAGTAACAACGCCAAGTAAACGCGGCTGGTCTTTTGTTGAAAAATCCACGACTGGTAGATATTCGACCTGCTGCTCTGCCATTCGTTGCAGTGCGGTTACGATGTTAGTACTGGGTCCTGCTGCATAATCCTTGCCGATTGCAGCGGCCGTAACCGGATGATCACCACCCTCTTCAACCGCATGGATTACGACCATTTGCAAGGTCACACTGCCATGAAACACCTCGTCTTCATCCACCACCATACCCAGGCGCTGACGCTGCACACCCATACTCGATTCCAACTGCCCCACCGTACTATCCGGTGAGGTTGTGGTGTAGCGTTGATTCAGTAGATGCTCGATTCGATGTGTCATTAACAGGCTGATATCACGGCCAGCCGACAAGTTAACGTTACGATTGGCGAGCTGCCATCGGAAAAACGAACCATGCCCGGTCAGGGACATGGTGGTGCTGGCAAACGCCGCAGCCGTCATGACACCAAGCGTGATGTCGTAGTTTTGCGTCAGCTCAAATACAATCAGAATCGTGGAGATTGGCGCACCAAGCATGGCCGATGCGACAGCCGCAGTACCAACAACCGCATAAACACCTTGTTCGGCCACCGTAAAACCCAGTGTGCTGATAACAAACCAGAACGCGCCGCCCAACATCGCACCGATATATACCGCCGGGCTAAACACACCACCGGCAAAACCACTGCCAATGGCTAGTGCAACTGTGATGACCTTAAACACCAGCAGTGCAACCAGCAAGTTCAACGCAAGGTTACCCAACATGGCCTGCCCTATGGCCTCAGTCCCCACGCTAAGAATCAATGGAAATTGCAGTGCAATGACACCAATACAAAAACCTGCCAGTGCGGGCCTTAAAAAACCAGGTACTCGGCTGCGACGCCACATCGCCTGAAATCGACTCACGAGCATGATCAATAACCAGGAGACACCTGCTCCCAATATGCCCAACAAAGCAAACAGGATTAACTCCCATAAAGAAGAAAGTGAGTAGGCCGGAATGGTGAACACCGGATCACCGCCCAGTGTGGTGTCGCGAACCACCACAGCAACCATGGCAGCGATAACCACTGGTGCGAATACGCGCAACGTGTAATAACCAACAATAACTTCCAGGGCAAAAATAACAGCGGCGATCGGTGTATCAAAACTGACGGTGACAGCCGCCGCCGCACCACAGCCAAGCATGGCAAGCGATTGTCGTCTATCCAGCCCTATGCGCTCGGCAATCCATGCGCTAAGCGATGCTCCAATGTGCA
Organism: uncultured Granulosicoccaceae bacterium; assembly: GCA_938038175.1. Classification (GTDB taxonomy): domain Bacteria; phylum Pseudomonadota; class Gammaproteobacteria; order Granulosicoccales; family Granulosicoccaceae; genus Granulosicoccus. The sequence goes on from CALHRQ010000223.1 coordinate 15,361, forward strand.
CGGCAGGGCCTTCTCTGCCCAATGGCGCACCAACGCCAATCGACAAAGCCGCTGCAATTGCAGCACCGATGCCTGAACGTACCGACATGCGCGCACTGTTTAAGGCACAGGCTTCCATTACATCGGCGATACCGTGATAGCGTTGCCCCGGCAAAAACTGCAGCAACAAGCCCACCAGCAGCCCACCAACCGTAGGGACCAAAATGATTTGCCAGGCTGGACTGGCAGCGGCTATTTCTGCAAAACGGGTCTCGGACGCAGCACCATAACCCACCCACTGCACCAGCAGAATCAGTTTGATTAAACCAACCGTTGCAAGCCCGACGAAAGCGCCAATCAGTGCAGCAAGAATGAAAAAGACGAAACGATTCCCGAGCGGAGACTTAAGCGTTTCGCGTAAATCCATTACTGCGTTGCCGTGTCAGGCGCGTTACGAATAGAGCCCATACTACGACTCAGAAACAGACGCCGCAGAGGTGCAATGTTATCCAAACCAAGTAAGCCCAGCGCACGAGCATGCGATGGCATACTCGCGCTGCCACGAAAACCTCTTGCCATCCAATCAGTCATGCGTACAACGTTTTGCTGATCGTTTTCTCTGGCCTGCGTAAAACGTGCAAGCGCAGCTGCGTCGCCGGGATCAGCTTGATCACCCCTTTCTGCCAAAACCATATGCAGTTGAGCATGCAGCTCAGCCATGTCTCGAACAGCGAGGTTATACCCTTGACCTGCAACCGGGTGCAGTAGCCTCATAGCGTTACCCATCAATACCAGCCGCTGGCCGATTTGCTGACGCGCCTCGATGCGCACCAGCGGAACCAGCACACGTTGACCAACTGATTGCAGACGCCCAAGCCGAAACCCGAAAGCGTTCTGCAAGGTATCGCTAAATATTGCATCATCCATGTTATTGATCGCATCACGCTTCGAAGGGTCAATGCAATAAACGTAGCTTGCGTGTTGATTAGGCCGAGGCAACATGGCCAATGGCCCATCAACCGTAAAACGCTCAAAAGCCACGTGATGATGTTCTTCAGACAACGCTACGGTGCCAAGCACGGCCAATTGATCATAGTCTGTATGATCAACGCCAATGCCTGCAGATTCACGTAAACGCGAACTCGCGCCATCAACTGCAATCACCAACCTGGCTTTGATTGATGCCCGCTTGCCCGCTTGAATATAGCCGATGGTTGCACCTTCATCATTACTGCTCATTTGATCAACATTGGCAGCTGCAATTAGCTCAACACCACTTTCATCCAGACCTGTGCGCAAGCTTTCAAGAAACGCTGTGTTACTGACAACCCAACCAAGTGAGTCCAGGTTTTCTTGCTCAGCCGTTAGCCTGGTGCTGCCAAAGTAACCACTGTGTGAAACATGAACCTCATTGATAGCGCAACTTTCGGCTGCCGCTTCATCCCATAAACGGTGTTGATTAAGGTATCGAACAGTCGCCTTTGAGAGCGCCGTGCAAGCTTGCCGGTTTGCATTGATATTGGCTGGCGCGGTGCACCCGGACGCTGAGGTAACGTTTGCTGTGTTATTGAGGGTCGTGCCGGATACCGCGTTGGCAGAAGCCGTGGCCACAGCGCGAACGCTTGGTGCAGCCATGGCCTGTTGATCGAGTAATACCACTCGCCATCCAGATCTTGCCAGCAAGATGGCCAGCGGTGTGCCAACTAATCCCCCGCCAACAACCGCTATATCGTAAGTAGGCTGCTCGTTCACGCGGGGTTCATTAAACTTTCGATTTCTTCTACCGATTTGGGTACAGCCGAAGAGAGCACATCATTGCCTTTTTTCATAACGACAACGTCGTCTTCTATACGAATACCAATATTGCGGTATTTTTTGGGGATTTTTCGAG
>CALHRQ010000224.1 GCA_938038175.1 uncultured Granulosicoccaceae bacterium
CCTTGAGCGACGCCCAATGGTTAACAACACTTTTTCTGCTGTAATCTTTTGATGTTTACCGTCGATATCGATAAGCAGTTGCTTTAGCTGTGCATCATGTTCAAGCGCTTTTGTCTGTGTCAGCAAACGCACACCCAAATGCTCTAATCTGTTACGCACTACGGCAGACAGCTTTGCGTCAAACAATGGCAGTATATGAGACGCACTCTCAACAACAGTCACCTCACAACCCAATTTGGCAAACGCTGTACCAAGTTCAAGGCCTATATACCCGCCACCCACAACTGCTAAAGTAGCCGGCAGCTCGGTGAGCGCGAGCGCCTCGGTTGAAGACATGACATGCTCTCCAAAAGGCAGTGTCGGCAAATCTACTGGTTCGGAACCCGTTGCAATGACAATATTCTCAGCCTGTATAAGGCTTTCACCGGTAGACAAACTAACCAACACATGCTTACCATCCCTGAAACGCGCAACACCGTTTATTTGTTTCACGCCGGCTTTTTTCAATAAACCGCTAACACCACCTTTTAATTGACCAACCAGCGTGTTTTTCCACTGCATGGTCGATGCAATATCAATAGCGGGGTGACTCGCACTGATACCAAGTTTCGAGTTTGAATCAGCAACATTACATATTTTGGCAAATTCATCTGCTGCATGAATGATGGCTTTGGAGGGAATACAACCGACATTCAAACAAGTGCCACCAGGCGCATCAGCTTCTACAATAACCGTATCGATGCCAAGCTGCGCTGCTCGTATTGCACAAACATAGCCACCTGGCCCTGAGCCAATCACCAGTAGTCCACATGAAAGATCACTCACGGTTCAGTCCTCCATAAACAGCATGGCTGGCTTTTCAAGCAGCGCTTTTATTTTTTGAACAAATACTGCCGCATCCCAACCATCCACAACACGGTGATCAAAACTACAGGATATATTCATGATTTTTCGTGGTACAAACTGCTGGCCATCCCAAAAGGGCCGTACGGCAATTTTATTAATACCCACTATGGCGACTTCAGGGTGATTTATAATAGGCGTTGTTGCTATCGCGCCCAAGGGACCAAGTGATGTGATGGTAATAGTCGAACCACTCAGCTCATCACGCGCGGCTGCATTATTTCTGCATGCTTTTGACAAACGCACAATACCTGAAGCGTTGTCCCACAAACTATTCACTTCCGCATGCTTGATTACCGGCACAACCAGACCATTGGGTGTTTGCGTTGCAATGCCTATATGAACACCACCGTATTGCAATATTGTTTCAGCTTCATCATCAAAATGGGCATTGACAACGGGTTGTTCACGCACCGCTTCTACAATGGCCTTCATGACAAACGGCAGTATGGTGAGCTTTGCCCTGGTCTGTGCATGCCTTTCATTCAGTTCACTACGAAGTTCTTCAAGGTAATTGACATCAACCTCTTCAACAATCGTGATATGCGGAATGTGGCGCTTGGACAAGGACATCTTGTGAGCGATCTTACGCCGCATACCAATCATCTTGATAACATCAACATTGGTGTTCGCTACACGCTTATTACCAGCACCAGCCGTTTGAGATTGGTTTGCATGATCATCAAGATCTTCATGCAGAATCCGCCCGCCTGGTCCACTGCCAGTTACCTGGTACAGATCAATATCACGCTCACGCGCCTGCATGCGCACTGACGGTGCAGCAAGCGGTTTTTGGCCTGTCTGAGAAGATGTTTTTTGTACAGCGCTTGTTTGCGTGTGTTGCGTCAGCTGTACTGAATGTTCTGTCGCGTGGCGCTCTGTTTCGAGATGCTGTGTCTGCGTCTGCTGTGTTAATGAGTGTTCCGTGGCTTGCTGATCTGTCGATTGCTGATTAGCCCGTTGTAATCCAGCTGTCGTTTGAACACCTGAACCTTCGACTACATCGGCCCGCGATTGATGAGCTGGCTGAGCATCTGACGAAGACGATGCAGTCTTATCACGCAGGTCATCAAGCTGCATACCATCGCCTTCGACTTCCAGGCGTAAAAGCTCTGCGCCAACGGCAACAACATCACCGACATCAGCGGCTAAAGCGGCCACTCTGCCATCAACACTACTGGGCACTTCTACCGCAGCTTTATCCGTCATAACAACGGCAAGTAGCTGATCCTCACTGACCAAGTCACCCACGGCAACATGCCATTCAATTAACTCTGCTTCGGCAACACCTTCACCCACATCACTCAGCGTAATTGCATGCAGACCCATATCAGCTCTCCATCGCTTTTTGCAATGCGCGGCCTACGCGAGCAGGGCCAGGAAAGTAGTCCCATTCCTGTGCATGTGGGTACGGTGTATCCCAGCCCGTTATGCGTTGTATTGGCACTTCAAGATGGTAAAAACAATTTTCCTGAACAAGTGCTGCAAGCTCGCCACCATAACCACCAGTTAATGTCGCTTCATGAACGATGACACAACGCCCGGTTTTTTTAACGGACTCGGTGATGGTGTCAATATCCAAAGGCAGCAAACTACGAAGATCAATCACCTCTGCATCAATACCAGTTTCATCACAGGCAGCTTGCGCAACGTACACCATGGTGCCGTAAGCCAATATGGTGACATCATTGCCCGCTCGACGCACTCTTGCTTGCCCAAGCGGTTCTACATAATAATCTGTCGGAACCTCCCCCGCTTCATGATTGCGCCAAGGCACGACAGGTTTTTCATGATGCCCATCAAACGGGCCATTGTATAAACGCTTAGGCTCCAAAAAAATAACCGGATCCGGGTCTTCTATAGCAGCACATAACAAGCCCTTTGCATCATAAGGGCTCGAAGGCATAACTGTTTTAAGACCGGATACATGTGTAAAAATCGCCTCCGGACTTTGGCTGTGTGTTTGACCGCCAAAAATACCACCACCCACTGGCATGCGAATAACCAATGGACAAGTGAAATCTCCAGCCGAACGATGCCGCAGACGCGCAGCTTCTGAAACAATTTGATCATAGGCAGGATAGACGTAATCTGCGAACTGAATTTCAATGCAGGGCCTTAAACCATACGCCGCCATACCGATGGCCGCACCTACAATCCCAAGCTCACTGATGGGTGCATCGAAACAACGTGTACTGCCGTATTTTTCTTGCAAACCAGCAGTGCAACGAAATACACCACCAAAAAAACCAACGTCCTCACCAAAGACAACAACTCGTTCGTCACGATCCATTGCACTATCATGTGCACTTTGAATCGCCTCTATCATCGTCATGTTAGCCATTTCAATAACCAGCCTCTTGACGTTGTTTTATCAAATGTGGTGGCATCTCTGCATACACACCTTCAAACATATCGCGTGGAGATGGTGCATTTCCAGAATTAAGCGTGCCGATGGCTTCAGCTTCTTTTTGCGCACTCATCACATCATCTTCAATTTCAGCTTCAGTTTGTGCATGCCTTTGCTCAGACCAGGCACCCTCTTTAATCAAATGTTCTTTTAATCGTAAGATCGGATCACCTAATGGCCATTCATCACTTTCTTCTTTTGGCCTGTACGCCGCAGGATCATCAGAGGTTGAGTGGCCACCAGCACGATATGTAACATACTCGATCAGTGTTGGTCCAAGATTACGACGTGCACGCTCTGCGGCCCACTTGGCAACGGCATGTACCGCTAAAAAATCATTCCCATCTACTCGCAATGAAGGTAAACCAAAGCCATGACCACGCGCTGCAAAAGTTGCAGATCCACCTTTTGCCATACCTTGAAAAGTTGAAATTGCCCACTGGTTATTCACAATGTTAAGTACTACTGGCGCCTGATAAGTTGAAGCGAAAACCATGGCAGCATGAAAGTCGTTTTCGGATGTTGATCCATCGCCAACCCAGCCAACGGCAATTTTGGTATCACGGCTAATAGCCGAAGCCATGGCCCAACCAACCGCTTGCGAGAACTGTGTTGTCAAATTGCCTGATATAGAAAAGAAACCATAATCTTTGGCTGAATACATAATGGGCAATTGACGCCCACGAATAGGATCAGCTTCGTTTGAATAAATCTGGTTCATCATCGACACCAGGGGATACTCTTGTGTAATGAGTAATCCAGCCTGGCGGTAAGTGGGAAAATTCATATCACCTTTGTGCAAGGCGCGCTGAAATGCGCAGGCTACTGCTTCTTCACCCAGGCATTGCATAAAAAAGGATGTCTTACCCTGACGCTGCGCCATTAACATTCGCGCATCAAAGATGCGAAGCGTCAGCATGTGTTTCAAACCTTCGATCAACTCATCGTGGGTCAGTGTGCCAGCCCATGGACCTAAGGCCTCCCCGTCACGTGATAAAACACGAATGACTGAGAATGCAAGATCTCGAATGTCTCGTGGGTCTGCTGCAACATCGGGGCGCCGTACCTCACCCGCTTTAGGTATTTCAACACCTGAAAAATCCGGTGTATCACCTGGGCGCACCTTGGGTGCAGGCACATGTAGGGACAAACGTTGTGCTTTTGACATTGTTTGAAGTCCTTTATGAGCTATCGGTTAAGATTATAAGGCTACTATCGATAGCTGCAGGGATGAATCATGCAAGGGATACTGGCAGGGAATATGCCAATAACATGGCTTGCAACGTGCTCTTTCCCGCAGTTACTTCATTCGCTACAGGTACCAAAGGCACCTCATTCAATGTATTCGCTGTTGGCAACCACTTTCCTTGATCAAAAGTGCTGCTAAAGTGGCTACAACTAAAACCACAACAAGCGATCGAAACGCGAAAGTATAAGCAGCAGCTGAATAAACACGTACACCTTCGTACATCTCGCCCGACCAGCTCATATCCAATAATGCACCGATGACTGGCTGCATGACAGCCCCAGAACTGACAATACCCATATTGACGAACCCCAGCGCAGTAGCACTGTGAGAAGGCTTATTCCATTCACGACACAGCCCCATCAGCACGACCATACAACCAGCACCAATGCCATGCAGAAAAAATAACATGCCAAGTATTAAGGTATTGCTAAGATTCGAATAGATAATAGCCAGCAACGTGATCGGGCAGATAACGATGCCCACAAGAATGACAGGTTTTCGCCGCCCGATAGCATCTGACACCCAGCCAATCAAGGGTGAACCGATCATGACTCCGACAAACAACCAGGAAACAACACTGCCCGCATCTACCTGAGAAAAGCCTTTGGTTGTAGTCAACCAGGGAACGGCCCACAAACCCGCAAACGCAAGCATGGTGGAAGCGAAACCAAAACCACATACCGCGCAAAGTAGCGTTTGACTATTACCAATGACTTGCCTGACTTGCTGCCAGACAGTGTCCTCTATCTGGAGCTTGACTGAATTTGTTCTACGTGGAGGAATAACAAGGTGTGAGCAGACTGCCAGCAATGCAGCGGCTATCGCAAGAATAAAAAAACAGTTTCGCCATCCAACAACTTCTACCAAAAGACGAAGCGGTGCCTGACCGGCAATAGCACCCACCATACCGGTCGCAAGCAGAAACCCGGTAAGCATGGCAAAGCGGCTGCGGGAGAAGAATTCTGCAGCGATCGCAAGCGTGCCTACAAATGCAAACGCAACCAGACCACCAATTAATGCGCGAAACAACGATGCCAGCCAGAGCGTTGAACTCATCGCAAAGCCGATACAAGCAAGCGCGCACAATGTCGCGCTCAGCACGAGTAACCGCCTGGCACCATATCGGTCAACCAGCAAGCCGACTGGGAGCTGCAAGGACGCGTAGGTATAAAAATACATACCGGACAAAAGCCCAATACCGGACGCGCCCACTGAAAATTCGCTCATCAGCTCTGTCGTCATAACGCTGGGCGAAACACGCTGCACAAAGGCATAGAAAAAAAATACCGTACCAATCGTGAAAGCGGCAATCGCCCTCGTTGTACCAATGGCTTGATCAGTTGTGTTCATATATGATGGGTATTGGGTGGTAATTTGGGCCGGTATCGAAGTAATATACGCAGAATGATTCATCAATACCATTTATACCTCTGTACTGTACAACTTATGTGGCGAATAGAAATTATGTGGGGCAGAAATAGAGTGATAAAAAAATTGCAGTCGACCTGAAACACCCTACTAAAAATATCGCCTTATTAAAGTCACCTTATTAAAGTCGCCTTATTAAAATCGTCTTATAAAAACTCCCTTATTAAACACGAGGATTTATTCCATGCGCTACCTGCACACCATGGTTCGAGTGAACGACATTGACAAATCACTTGATTTTTACTGTAAAAAACTGGGCATGATCGAAGTGCGCCGAAAGGATGTTGAAGCCGGTCGCTTCACGTTGATTTTTCTGGCAGCACCTAAGGACGAAACCCAGTCTAGTGCAAACAGTGCACCTGAACTTGAACTTACTTACAACTGGGATACAGAGGATTACGACACCGGCCGTAATTTTGGGCACTTGGCCTATAAGGTAGACAATATCTACGAAACCTGTCAACGCCTGATGGACAGTGGCGTGGTTATCAACCGCCCACCACGAGACGGCAATATGGCGTTTATAAAATCACCCGATAATATTTCCATCGAACTATTACAAGAAGGCGAACCCTTAGCTCCGAAAGCGCCATGGGACACGATGGAAAATACCGGAACTTGGTAGGTTCTTAAATTTACCGGCAAGCTGGTTCATTCTAGCGCTTGAGCTATACGTGAGTGCTTACAAAAAGAAGCCAGCACTTGTTAGTAACTTGCTTTAAATGAATTGAGCTTTACTCAACTCCACCACTGTTTTTGGAACTTGCTATGCGCACATTACAGATACACCAATACCCTTATGGCAACGACAACTATGGCGTGCTACTGCACTCAACCCAAACCGGTGAAACAGCAGCCATCGATACCGGTGATGCTAAGGCCACAATTGGAGCACTAGAAAAAACCGGCTGGAATCTAAGCGAAATCTGGATCACACATCACCATGCTGATCATACCGCTGGATTAACATCGGTCAAATCCGCAACCTCTGCAAAGTGCATTGGACCACACGAGCTATCATCACCTATCAAAGGCCTGGACACACACATCGGCGATGGTGAGTCAATGATGTTTGCTGGTGTTAAGGTTGAAGTAATTACGACACCTGGTCATACGCGCGATATGATCAACTTCTATCTGCCCGATGAGCAATTAGTCTTTACAGGGGATACATTATTTGCACTTGGCTGTGGCAGATTATTCGAAGAGAGCGCCAAAACCATGCATGCAAGCCTGCAAAAACTGATGGCACTGCCTGCGGATACTCAAGTTTATTGCAGCCACGAGTACACCCTGGCAAATGCAAAGTTCGCCATCACGGTCGATCCAGATAATCAGGAACTTCAAAAACGCATCAAACGCATTGATTCACTGCGCGCTGATGGAAAGCCAACCGTACCAACAACTATTGGTGAAGAGCTAGCCACCAACCCGTTTTTACGCTTCGAAGATGATGATGTACGTGCTGTGTTGGGTATGCAAGAATCATCCGGAGCTGAAGTATTTGCAGAAATCAGGCAGCGTAAGGACAATTTCTAAACGATCCTGTTTTTTCGGGATTAAAACGGTTCTTTTACAAGTAAAGACATGCCTGAATAACCATAATAAAGTGCGTTAAAAACGTTTTTTAATACGGCTATGCAGCCTGACCGCGTTTCCTTGTTAGTAAAATAATCCCCAATACCATTGTAAAGCCAATCAAATTGGCGAGCAGATGCATAGGATAAAAACAGGCTGCAGCCGCTACAGCAAGTAGTGGGTACATCCAGATACTCAGTGGCCCTTCCGAATACAATTGCAACAAACTACTTAGAGCATAAATACCAAACAGACTGAAAAAACCAATCTGTAAAACACTGAGAATATCGCCCCCAATTAAAGGTGTATAAGCAAATAAAAGCGGAACGATATACAGCCCTTTTGCAATTTTCCATGCCTGCACGCCTGTGTACATCGGCTTGGATCCAGCTATTCCAGCCGCCGTAAATGCTGCCAGGCATACAGGCGGTGTTACATTGCTGTCCTGACTTAGCCAAAATACAATCAAATGAGCTGTCAACAAAAAGACCGTCATTTTTGCAGGGTCGACCAATGTTGGGCGAATCACAACTGCCAGCTCAAAAGGCATTGTGCGCATAAATTCATTGGCTTCGGCCAAGGTCATCCCTGTAGCCACTTTCGCAACCAGCGGTGAATCCACAAGCATGAATGTGGCCGCCTTAACAGGATCTCCAATTCCAGCAACCAACTGCTGCACGACAAGACCATCGGCCAACATGCCAGCTAAGGCGGGTGCCGAGAGTATTGATAAAACGATATAGGCTGCTGTGACCGGAAGCCCCATGCCCAATACCAAAGAGGCAATCGCCACCAAAGCCAAAGCGATGATTAACGAGCCTTGGGACCACTGCGCAATCATGAGCGCAAAGGTGTTAGCCAAACCAGATGTTGTTACTGCATTGTTGATCAGCCCAACAGCAACCAATAATACCGCTGTCATGATGGCGGTACTGATGCCAAGCGACAGTGCACGCAAAATATTCTTTGGCCCCATCTTGTTTGGCGTAAACCAGCTGACAACGATCAAGGTTGCGATTGCGAATGATGCGGCGTAGCTGGGAGTTTTACCCGTAACAAGCAATGTTGTCATGATAGCCAGAGGTAAAACAAAATTCAGCGCTCCCGCAAGCATTTTCGTTTTATCTACTGCATCCGGCTTTTCGATTCCGATGTCGTGCTTCATTGCTTCAATTCGTACGATAAAACCAACAGAGAAGAAATACAGAATGGCCGGCACTATAGATACAGCGACGATGGTGCCATAGGGAATGCCGGTGTAACTGGCCATGATAAACGCACCCGCACCCATAATTGGGGGCATCAATTGCCCACCGGTTGAAGCGGATGCCTCAACGCCTGCGGCAAAGGCCGGACGAAATCCGTTGGATTTCATCAGTGGGATGGTGATAACGCCAGTGGACGCCGTGTTTGCTACAGCCGAGCCGGAAATTGTACCGGTTAATGCTGAAGACAATACCGCTACAAAGGCCGCGCCACCGCGCAACCGGCCGGCAATCAACTTTGAAAGCTCGATAACAAAATCAGATGCTCCAGAGACTACAAGGAAGGCACCAAAAATCATGAACAGTGTGATGTTGGCCGATGAAATCGTAGTGATGATGCCAAACATCCCTTCATCGTTGTAAAGGGAACGAAACAACACGTCGTCAATGGGTAGGCTGGCGGCTCTGAAAGCACCGGGTAGCATCTCACCCAAGAAAAGGTTGTAAGACAATGCGAGAACAATTAAAACCGGGATGATCCAACCCGTTAATCGACGTGTGAGTTCAATAGCACCAACAATAACCATAATGCCGGCAAACCAATCTATAAAGGTGAATTGCCATGACAACCCTGTCTTAGCGAGCGTTCGTGAATATATTCCACTCTCCGCATGCGCAATCCATAAGGAGCTAAATGCGAGCGTCACACCAAACGCAATGTTTAACCAGAATACGGTTTGAGAATTATTTTTTTCAAAACGGCTGGTGGTAATTGCAGCAAGAAAAGCAAAACCCGCAAAGTGGATGCAGTTTTGCCAAAGGCCAGGCTCTGTTAAGTACACATTGGTTAGCACATGCCATATACCGAACATACAGATAGCAGCAAGGATAGGTATGTATGGCCAGGGTTTACTTAAGGCATGCTCGACACTGAACAAACGGGTTTTGAACGGTTCGATAGCAGTGTTCATTATGGAGTGCTCGGCAGCGCTGTCAGATGAAAAATACGGTCAGTTTAGAATGCTATTGGGCTGTATAAGTATAGAAAAACGCCTGATAAGCTGCGCTAGATTGGCCAGTGATTGCTTGAACTAAGCTTGATTGGCTATTGCTTTTACTGCAGGGCTATACCCCGCTCTGGCTACTAAACAGCCAGAGCGGGGGTTATAGAAAATCACAGTAATGCGCTTTACATCAAGTGAGATGGAATTTCCAAACCTACTTCTTTGTAGTACTTGATTGCACCTGGGTGCAAAGGCACTGGCAAGCCCGCCATTGCTCTGGATACTTCCATTGCATTGGTGGCTTTGTGAATCGCTTGCAGGAACGGTAGGTTTTCGTAAATGGCCTTGGTCAAAAGGTAAACGTGATTTTCGTCTACGTCTGCGTTAACAGCTAAAAAGTTTGGCTGCGCAATAGTTTGTACGTCTTTATCTTGCCCAGGATAAGTACCAGCAGCGATTGTGTAAGGTACCCATAGCTGTCTTCCACCATCCATCTTTGCGGCTTCTTCTTCCGTGACATTAAGGATTGTGAATTTGTCGCCATTGGATGACATTAATTTGGTAATTGCGCTGGTTGGTGGGCCAGCTGGAAAACCACCGCCAGCTGCTTGACCATTGGCAAGAGCGTCAGCTGATGGGCCATATCCAGCGTATACCAGATCAAAGTCGCTAGCGATATCAACACCAAGCCCTTCCATCAGTACCTTGTTTGAACCTAAGGTTCCAGAATTCTCTTTGCCCATGGCAACTGAGCCACCCTTAGCACCGAGCATGTCTGATACTGTACCAGTCTTAACCAGATCGTTTGACAAAACAAACTGCTCAACGTTTTGCCACAGCATGCTGATAGAACGCATGTTTTGCTGTGGCTCTGTTACAGGACCAGTGCCTGTTGCTGCATAAGAGCCAAATAGACCCTGTACGATGGCAAACTGCGCAGTGTTGGCAGCCATTGCCTGTACATTTGCACCAGAGCCTGCTGAATTAACGGCAGTCAGGCTGAATTTTTCCTTGGGTAGCAATTTTATTTTTGAAAGTGTGGCGATTGCAGTGCCAACTGGGTGATAAGTACCACCGGTAGACGCGGTATTGAGAATGTAATCATTGGCCTGAACCGATGTCGCACTCAGCAGAGCCAGCGCTGCGCCAGCAACGACTGGCTTGATTTTACTTGTAATCATAGTCCCTCCAACAGGGTATCTTTATTCACGTTTGAACATTCTGCAACAAGAGTCGGTGGCTTACAACGTCTTTCGATGAGACAAACCAATTAAGTACCAATAAAAAACAACTGATCGCTGTTAAAAAGCTTGCAGACGTTCTCGGGTTGCGTTTTAGCTGTGCAGCTTCCTTATCTTGACCAACAATTCTCTTGAACAACGGTTCTTGATCCAAAAACCTTCAGGCCATCATCTGCCACCGCCCACATCAAGAATAGTACCGGTTACATAAGAGGCCTGATCAGATAAAAGCCACATAATCGCATGTGCAACCTCATCGGGTGTTCCAGCGCGCTTTAATGGAATCACAGAGCGTACTCGTTGTGGGCGGTCAGGTTCACCGCCACGAGCATGAATGGGTGTATCGATAACACCCGGCCGCACAGCGTTAACCCTGATGCTTTCCTCAGCAACCTCCACCGCAAGACCTCGCGTGAGTGTATCGATGGCCCCCTTGGCTGCAGCGTAATCGACGTACTCACCAGCAGAACCAAGACGCGATGCAATAGACGATACATTAACGATAGCACCACCCTGCCCGCCGCTTAAGCTAGACATGCGCTGCACTGCTTCTTTGCAACAAAGAAAGTAATTAAGCACATTGCTATTGAATACACGCTGTAAGCGATCCGCGTTCATGTCAACAACACGCATTTGTGTATCAAGCATGCCAGCATTATTGACAACAGCATCAAGAGATCCAAAGGTGGCATCGATCGATGTAAAAAGCTTTTGTACTTCATGCTCTTTCGAGAGATCAGCCTGCAGCATGACAGCTTCAGCCCCCACACTGTGCAACTCTTCCAACAATTGCCGAGCGGTATCCTGTGCCTGATGATAATGCACAACCACGCGATAACCGTTGGCAGCCGCTTGTTTGCTGGTGGCGGCACCAATTCCGCCACTGGCACCTGTTACAAGTATGGTTTGGCTGGTTTTTTCCATAATGAGAGTTAGATGGTTTAAGCTTTGCTTGAATTTGACTACTACACCATTTGGCTGTTACAACGTCAACACGATAAGCTGTAAACCTATTTCATTTTCATATCCAATCACTTGGCTGGCTGCGTAAAACGCAGCAGTGTAAATGACATAAACAGCGACATAATCAAAATAAATAAATCAAAAAAAGTCACTCACTAAACCTCAAAATGCATGATGAATAATTCAGCTGATATTCTGCCGAAGATCCGTACTTTTCTAGATACAACACCTATTGAATTTGAAGTCATGATGTGTGAACCAGAATTGGCAGACACAGCAGCTTTCTGTGAACACTATGGAATCGCACCCGAACAATCTGCGAACGCCATTTTGGTTAAATCAAAATCAGAGACGCCCACCTATGCGATGTGCGTATTGCTGGCTATTCACCGTCTTGATGTCAACCGCAGTGTGCGCAAGTTACTTGGATCCAGACGTACCTCATTTGCATCAGCTGATGAAACAAGAGCATTAAGCGATATGGAAATTGGTGGTGTTGCGCCATTGGCGTTACCAGAATCAATACCGATATGGGTTGATTCAAACGTGATGGCTTGCGACAAAATAATATTAGGCGGTGGCAATCGCTTGTCCAAACTACTTATCACACCACACATATTCGATCATGTACCTTCTGCGCAGATTATAGAAGGTTTAATCAAGACGGACTAACCATCCTTAGCCGATACTTCTTGCGCAAGTTACCCATCGGAATCAAAAACTCAGTCACGATTTGTCTGCACAATAATTAAAACCTTCATCAAGTAAAAGCCCTCGCCTACAAGTACAAGACGTGCTGTTGAACATAAACGCACAAGCGCTTAAAGACAGAGGGGCTCAAATGTCACAGCTCATAGCTTTGAAGGTTTATTTACCTTTCCAGACAGGATCGCGTTTTTCTGCAAACGCTTTAGCGCCTTCCAGCTGATCTTCTGAAGAATAAAGTTCATCAACAGTGCGCAACTGGCGCTGCGTAATTCTGTTAAGCATATCCTGAAAGCGCATATCTTCAGCTTCGCGTACAACCTCTTTTATCGCGGCATAAACCAATGGCGGGCCAGATGCCAGATGACGAGCAAGCTCCCATACCTTGTCCTCAAGCTGGTCGGGCTCCAGGATCTCTTTTACAAGTCCAAGTCGGTGAGCTTCCTCCGCATCGAACCATCGACCGGTTAGTAGCAAGTCCATCGCAACATGATAAGGAATGCGCTTTGGCAATTTAATAGATGCCGCGTCAGCCACTGTACCAGAACGAATTTCAGGCAATGCAAAACTTGCCGTGTTGGATGCCAAGATAAGATCACAGGAAAGGGCAAGCTCTAACCCTCCACCGCAGCAAATGCCATTGACTGCGCAGACAACTGGTTTATTGAGATTACCAAGCTCCTGTAAACCACCAAAGCCACCGATACCATAGTCGCCATCGACATCATCACCCTCTGCAGCGGCCTTTAAATCCCAACCCGCAGAGAAAAACTTATCTCCCGCAGCACGTAAAATAGCGACACGCAACTCAGGGTTGTCGCGAAAAGCCATAAAGGTTTCACCCATTAAACGACTGGTCTGCAAATCAATAGCATTGGCTTTGGGTCGATCAAGCGTGACCTCAAGAATGTTGCCGTCCTGGCGCACTTTTATAGGAGAATCAGACTGAGACATTGGCATTGCACTCGTTAATCACATTGTTGATAGAGTATCACGGGGAGTATCACTGAAGATCATCAAGGGAATTGCCTTTGGCAGTAATCTCCGCAAATTGCCCTTAAAGATCGGCTGAGCATGTTGGTGTAATTTAGCTCAAGATATATTTAGGGAACCTCAGAGATTGTGCCAGCGACCTGCAGCAATGCATCAACCGCCACTACACTGGTTTCCGAGCACATCAATGGATTGATTTCAAGTTCCTGCAACTGATCACCGATTGACAAAGCCGCAGCCTGAATAAGCATCAGTGTTTTTACCAGTTTATCGATACTAACACCCGGTTTGCCGCGATAGCCTTGCATTAAGGGATAACATCGAAGCGATTGCAGCATGCCATGCAAGTTCGCTTCACTTACAGGCAGTAAACCATGACCGATATCTTTTAAAATTTCTGTATAGACACCGCCCTGCCCGATACTTAATCTGAGCCCATGTACAGGATCGCGTGTGATGCCAACCAAAAGCTCAAGCGTTGCCTCCGGCAACTGTTCTTCAACAAGGCAAACATGCTTTCCACACATCTTATAGATCGTTTCATGAAGTTGTTGATCATCAGCAATCCCTAACCTTATTCCGCCAACATCGCTTTTATGTGCCAGACCAAGCTGCTTGACAACCACCGGGTATTGCAAAGGTTGATCATCGACCTTCAATGGCGTATTGAATGTATCAGAATCTGAAACAACACACCCTAATGGCACAGGTACCTCATGCTTATGCAGCCATTGCTTAGCCTCTCGCTCACTCAAAAAATTAAGCTCAACATCGTCCGGAATCGGTTTTGGTAAAAAGACAGGCACTGGTGGCTGCAGTTGTCCATTTACTTGTAGTGGGTCGAGTCCCTGCCCTAACGTTTGTTGCCGACCAGCCTGTTGCATTGCAGACTGATTCGGTGCGATTTGTTGTTGCACAGCATGCCGTCCATTAAAAAGTGTCGACGATGCCAGTAGTGCCAAAACCCCATCATCTAGCCCACAGAGGGGGACAACACCAGCACTAATCAACTGCTGTGCCTGCTCTTCAGGCATGGTATCCGGCAAGGTTGCCATCACCGCCAATACCCCATTCCAATCCTTGCCGGCACGTTTAAACGCATCGATCGCAAGCTCCCAACTCGGAAAAGTACAGCGATCAGGTCTTGGAAAATCCAGCACCAGTACGGCGACATCCGCATCACCCTCAAGCATCGCAGCGAACATGTTGAACATGCTCTCTGCATCGTTCCATATATAAGTGTGGTAATCGAGTGGATTAGCCAATGCTACACGCGAACCTAATGCTTCACGCAGAGCATGCTGTTGGTTTGCATCCAGCTCTGGCAATTCTAACTTGGTATCTGTAATTGCATCACCCATTAAACAGGCTTCACCACCAGAGCAGCTCATGGAGAGGATGCGCTTGCCAGTACCACCAGCGCTCACATGTAATATCTTCAGTGTTTCAAGCATTACAGATAACGAAGTAACACGTGCAATACCCAGTCGATTTAGAAAAGCATCTGCGGCAGCATCACTGCCTGCAATGGAGTTTGTGTGCGATACCAAGGCATGTTGCGCTTTCTCACTCTTACCGACCTTTATTGCAACAATAGATTTACCAAGGCCTTGCGCCAGGGCTGCAAGCGCTTCAAATTCACGCACACTGCCGAAGCCTTCAATATGCAAACCCAGTGCGCTAACACGTTCATCTTGTAGTACCGACATAGCGAGCTGCGCAATCGACACTGAGGCTTGATTGCCGGCGGTGAGAACATAAGCCAGCGGTAAACCGCGCGCCTGCATCGTCAGATTTATGGCAATATTGGATGACTGAGTAATGAGTGCAACACCTGCATTTGCAGTGACTCCGCCATGCTGATCAGGCCACAGCAAGGCACTATCAAGGTAGTTGATAAAGCCATAACAATTAGGGCCAAGAATGGGCATATCACCCGCAGCATCGAGTAAGTCTTGCTGTAGTTGATTGGCACTGGCATCCTCTTCAGCCGCTTCACCAAAGCCTGATGCGAAACACACTGCACCCCCTGCCTGCATAGTGGCAAGCGTAGCTACCAGTTCAATAGTCGCTTCCCGATTAACACCGATAAACGCAGCATCAGGTGCTGCAGGCAGATCGTTTAAGGATGCAAAGCAAGGAATACCCAGGACGTCTTTTCTTGTTGGATGTACCGGCCAGATATCGCCAGCGAAGCCCATACGCTGACATTGTTCGATAACACTGTGCGCCCATGAGCCACCAAGAACAGCAATGGATTTAGGCCGTAGCAGTCGCTCGAGTAAAGCTGCTTTAGTATCGGTTGTGAATGGGTGCATCTAGAACAAACTCACGAACCAAGTGGGCGCAATAAATCCCGGCTAATGATGTGCCGCTGGATTTCGGATGTACCATCCCAAATTCGCTCAACTCGTGCATCACGCCAAAAACGTTCAAGTGGCAGATCGTTCATTAAGCCCATGCCACCAAAAAGCTGAATAGCGGTATCGGTTACTTTGGCTAGTGTTTCACTTGCGTAGAGCTTCGCACTCGCAATTTCACGGTTAGCAGGTAGACCTTGGTCTAAGCGCCACGCGGCAGAAAGCGTCAGCCAATCAGCTGCATCAATTTCTGTGATCATATCGGCTAATTGAAACGACACACCCTGGAAGCGGCCGATTTGCTGACCAAATTGTTTGCGTTCGGCGGTATAGGGCAGCACCATTTCAAAAACGCGCCGCGCTCTGCCAACACAGTTAGCCGCAACGGTGAGCCTTGTTCCATACAACCATTCGTTTGCCAGGTCAAAGCCCTTATGTGCCTCACCCAGAATTTGCGCTGAGTTTAACCTGCAATCTTTAAACGACAAGATGCAATTCTTATAACCACGATGCGAAACTGATTCATAGCCGGGCAGAATTTCAAACCCAGGTGTGTCGCGATCAACCAGAAAACAGCTTATAAGCTTTTTCTCACCGCGTGCAGTTTGTTCAACACCGGTTGCAATAAAAACAATGACGAAATCTGCAACATTCGCGTGAGAAATAAAATGTTTGGTACCGTTAACAATCCAGTCATCGCCATCAGCCACTGCTGCGCATTGCATACCGCGAACATCAGACCCCGCATTGGGTTCTGTCATGGCCAGAGCATCATGTCTTTCACCGCGTACTGCAGGCAACAGATATCGCTCGCGTTGCTCATCATTGCAGCCTAAAAGAATGCCGGATGGTCGTCCAAAAAAATGCGTTAAGCCCATCGAGCCTCTGCCAAGCTCACGTTCGAGCAAAGTGAAATCTAACTGGCTAAGGCCGCCACCTCCCACCGACTCAGGCATGTTGGACGCATAAAAGCCGATGTCCATGCATTTTTGTTGAATGGACCGCGCCAACTCATCAGAAACCTCGCCCGTCTTTTCAACCTCAGCCTCATGTGGGTAAATCTCATTTTCAACAAACGAGCGTACCGTTTCGACAATGAGTGATTGTTCTTCGGTAAGTCCAAATTGCATAATGGTTAAGTCGCCTAACTGGTTTAAGGTAATGTTTTGGATGCTAAGGCAGCGAGGCGTTTTTCATGTTCATTCAACAATTCGCCTGCTCCCCACCGACGCGCTTTTAGCGCCTGCATCATACCCACAAGGTTGTCGTCTCGAATGCGTTCAAGTTCACGAATAGAATATTGCCCCGACTGCGCATCAGACTGACTGGCGATCTTATCTATCAACTCATCATCAAGTTCCGGTACATCCATAAGCTTTGTCCAAGGCCATGCAAGGCAAGGCCCGAACTGCGCAATAAAGTGTGCCATACCGGCTTCACCACCAGCGATACGGTACGTTTCAAACAATCCCATTTGTGCCCAGCGCAAACCGAAACCATAGCGTATTGCATCATCGATTTCTGTTGTTGTGGCAACACCATCCTTAACAAGCCAAAGCGCCTCACGCCATACCGCCTCTAAAAAACGATCAGCAATATGCGCAGGAATTTCAGCACGTACGCGTAAAGGTTTCATGCCAATTGAGGTCAAAATGTCACTGGCAGCTTGTACACAGGTTTCATCAAATTCATCACCTGGTACAAGCTCTACAAGCGGAAGCAGGTAGACTGGATTAAACGGATGCGCCACAAACAAACGCTGTGGGTTCTGCATTCCTTGCTTTAGTTCTGTGGGCATAAAGCCAGAGGTTGAACTACCAATTAAAGCATGCTCAGGCATAGCGGCTTCTATGTCTTTATATACCGCGTGTTTGATAGTTAAGCGCTCGGGTACACTCTCTTGAATCCAGGCAGCGTCCCGTACTGCATCTGCAATCGTTTCACAATAAACGATCTCGCCTGTTGCGGGCATAGGCACATCAGATAACTTTGGAAGTGACGCACGTGCATTGTCCATCACCGCATCAATTTTACTTTTTGCATCGGGTGCAGGATCAAATACCTGTACACGCCAGCCATGCAAAGCAAAACGGGCGATCCATCCGCCGCCAATAACACCGCCACCAATAACAGCGGCAATCTTTTGAGAACCTACTGTTGTTGGTTGCTTATCTGATGACATGATCAGCTCCCTGCAGGTGCACGTTTAGTGAGGGACAACTGTTTGCGTACTTCAGCAGGGCCAATCACATTGGCACCCATACTAGTCACAATGTTTGCAGCCTTCTCCACCAATTGTTCGTTGGTAGCCAGTACACCACGTTCAAGAAAAAGATTATCTTCCAGACCAACACGCACATTGCCACCCGTTAAAACCGCAGCCGCCGCGTAGGGCATCTCATTACGACCGATTGAAAATGCGGAAAAGGTCCAGCTCGGTGGGACGTTGTTCACCATTGCCATAAAGGTATTCATATCATCTGGTGCGCCCCATGGCACACCCATACAAAGCTGTACCAGAACCGGATCAGCAATGAGTCCTTCGTCGACCAGCTGCTTGGCAAACCATAAATGGCCAGTATCAAACGCTTCAATTTCTGCTTTGACACCGAGCTTTTGAATCTGCTCTGCCATCGCTCGTAGCATACCAGGCGTATTGGTCATTACGTAATCCGCTTCGGCGAAATTCATGGTGCCGCAATCAAGAGTGCAGATTTCAGGTAAGCATTCGGCCACATGTGCAAGTCGTTCCGTTGCACCCACCATGTCGGTACCCCTTTCATTCAGGGGCAAGGGGTTTTCTGCTGATCCAAACGTCATGTCCCCTCCCATGCCTGCTGTAAGATTCAAAACACAGTCAACATCGGATGAGCGGATGCGGTCGGTTACCTCACGATAGTACTCAAGATTCCGGCTGGGTGCGCCAGTTTCCGGATCACGCACATGGCAATGCACGACTGCCGCACCTGCTTTGGCTGCCGCAATCGCACTATCGGCAATCTGTTTGGGGCTTCGCGGCACAAGGGCCGATTTATCTTGAGTACCCCCACTGCCCGTGACGGCGCAGGTGATAAAGACATTCCGGTTCATCTCTAGTGGCATGGTTTTAATCCTTGAGTGACGTGGGGGATAGCAAAAGCATAAAATAGCACCAGATCGTTTCAACTACGATCATTTTGGCGACACTTTAAGCTATTGTTGAGACGGAGCAAAGCGTTATAAGTCGTTTGCTCAGGCTAACCCCAACTCGATGGGCTCTGTATCGACGACCCATGAAATAGCCTTTAAGCTATTGTTGCTCTGCCACCAGGCCGTTCACGGTGCCATACCGCGGCTATTAAAGATGCATTTGCAACACAGTTAACGAGCCTTGGATGCCGTCAAGGCATTAATACGAGCATAGCGCTCAACCCCATTAATAAATGTGTTCAATACTTCAATTGTGCGCGGATCAGCGCTGGTGAGTGGATCGCCAGACAGAATTATAAAGTCAGCCAGCTTGCCGGCTTCGATAGAACCAAGCTGCTCATCAAGATGACTTTGCCAGGCAGCATTGATAGTGATCGCTCTGAGTGCTTGCTGGCGAGTAATACGCTGATGCTCACCCAATACAAACCCAGTATGTGTCATTCTGTTTTCAGCACTCCACAACAGTTCAAATGGTCGCATCGGTGTAACCGGTGCGTCAGAATGTAAAGAGTAGGTCAAACCAGCCTCTTCAGCCCAGCCAGTGGGACTGATATCCTGCGCACGCTCTGGGCCCAGAGACTGGGTTCGATGCCAGTCCCCATAATAATAAGTGTGTGTGACAAAAAAACTGGGAAACAATCGAATACTGGCAAGACGCATTGTCTGATCCTTTCGCAGTGTTTGGGCATGCACCAGGATGTGCCGTGCAGCTGGGCGAGGATAAGCGGCTTGCGCCTTCGTTACAGCATCAATTATCTGATCTATGGCAGCATCACCATTACCATGTAAGGCCAGTTGTAATCCCGCCCGATGATAATCCAACACCACCGCGTTTAGCTCATCACTGCCAAACAAAGGAAAACCTCGATAGCCTGGCGAATGATTGTCTGTATTGAAGAATGGTTTACTGAGAAACGCTGTCATACCCTGAGGGCTTCCATCAACAATAATTTTTACAGCACCAAGTCGAAAGTAATCAGAATTCTGATTCTCAGTTAAGCTATCCAGTGGCGCCATGGGCACTTTATGTGCAGGCCATAGAACAACTCGTTGTGGCAATACTCGCAGGCGCTGCGCCCACCTTAGCGCCTGGATACTGCGATCATCCGCGTGCCCGTTTTGCACTGTCGTAATACCTGCTGCAAGATAACGATCACGTGCACTGGTAAAAATTTTATACA
Organism: uncultured Granulosicoccaceae bacterium; assembly: GCA_938038175.1. Lineage (GTDB taxonomy): Bacteria > Pseudomonadota > Gammaproteobacteria > Granulosicoccales > Granulosicoccaceae > Granulosicoccus. The sequence goes on from CALHRQ010000224.1 coordinate 20,410, forward strand.
AAGACGTTTTCGGAAGTTGCGAGACAAAAAAAGATAGCTTAGGCGCTGCTTTCTCCTGCAATAAACCGCTTTTCTCAGAAAATTCTACATTCTTCTTTACCTCTGCTTTAGAAAGAGTGGCAGCAGTGTCTCTTTCAGATAAGCGCTGCAAGGCAACCGAATTGGCAACGCCCATATGGCCAGAATTATGGTAAAGGTATACCGCATGATCGGGCGCAATGGCATCCAG
>CALHRQ010000225.1 GCA_938038175.1 uncultured Granulosicoccaceae bacterium
GCTTTTGCTTTTGCTTTTGCTTTTGCTTTTGCTTTTGCTAAATGTCTAGAACTATTCTCAATAGGAAGCAAGTGTTCCACAGAAGCCTGCTTTGAGGCTGCTTCATGCTGGATGGCAATCGGTGCTCCGCTTTTCCGAATATCAGTGTGGTTTAGTGGATAATCGTGGTTTAGTGGATGATCAATGTTCTCAGCAGCAATTGGCACTGCTTTTTGTATGGCGACCGCCGGTACACCATCTAATGGCGCATGATCAACATTCAGTTCTGTGCTCAAGGCTGGTTTTATAGACATGGACTCACCAAACCTCGATGTTCGCGGATTTTCCGCAACTACTGTTGCATTAGAGGCGACTTTATTTAGTGATACGGTCTTGGCTTCAATGTCTGTATTGTTCTCGGCATCATCTGCAGTGATTTTCTTATAGGAAGCAAGTTGTATTGGTGCTAGTGCAACTTGTCTATCTAATTGTGTTATCGGTGCTCCTCGAACTTCCAGGATGGTTACGTCTGCATTCCCCTTGCTTGCATCTACCAAAGAAGGAACAGCAGGATTATCCTCCAAATAATAATGATTCTTTTCGTCGTTAGCAGCTATATTGTCAATTAATGGGTTAATTGAGTAGAACGTTAATGTCTCATTACTAACCAACTCTGATTTTAAATCAGCGAAAATAAGTTCTTCTTTAACCAGGTTATTTTTAATTTTTAAAGAACCTGTAGGAACAGACTTCGAATTTACTGTTTCTTTTACCCACGCTTCTATACCGCTAACCTGAGCTGGTTTGACTAGGGATTTTTGCGTAGCATTTAATGGTGCATTGACAAGTGAATCTATTTTAGTTTCGGGAGCTACTTTTGTTAATTCTTCTGGCTCAACTGACGAAGCTACTCTAGCAACATAATTTGGCGTAACTTCAGGCACTGGTGACACTAAAGTCTCCCGCTTCTTAGCATCGGGTTCTGACTTGTAGAAGAATTCAATATCTGAGACTTCCTTAACCACAGATTTAACTGTAGATTCAGCTACTGCTGCGATCGATCTTGGTTCCACATCGGCCATTGCCTTAACAAGAGGCTTAGCATTGCGCTTGGGAACAGCTTTCACAAAAGGATCTGGTTTAGCCTCAGGTATCGCTTTAGCATCTAATAACTTACGTTCAGGTGTGGCTTTGACAGGCAAATCCGGTTTAGTACCGGAACCTGATTTAACAATAGCTTGTGGGTTAACACCCGAGACTGTATCGGCAACGGGGCCGGCTATAATTTCATGTACCTCCTCAGAAACAGACTTTATTTGATTTCCTGTGACCACTTTGGCAACGGGTTTTGAATTAGTATTAAATGACCCTAAAACAACTGAATCTACATTAAGCTCAGAATGGGTGTTCACAAAGGATTCTGATTCAGTTTCCGATGCTACCTTAACATCACGTTCTGCCACAGTTTCAGCTTTTAAATGTGATATGGTTTTAGGTGTCGGTTCAGCAACCGCTTTTACAACAGGCAGTTGCTTTGTCTCGAATGCGGCCTTAATCTCAGGCTGCAGTTCATCAACAGGTTTAAATTTAAGTAAAAGATCAGCTTGCGAGCGCACTTTCTCAGCAGGTTCTAGAGAATCATCTATTGTTGCTTTACCCCCAGGGTCTCGCCGAACATCATGTGCAGCTACAGCAATTGGCTCCAACTTAAATTCAGGCACTTTAGTAGTCAATTGCTCAGACATGACCTTCTGTTCAGCCTGAGAAGTCCGCTGTGAATTAGCTCGAGGTTTTACCTTAGCAACGGGAGTTGGCTTCGCTTGAGGTTTTACCTTAGCAACGGGAGCTGGCTTCGTTTGAGGTTTTACCTTAGCAACGGGAGTTGGCTTCGTTTGAGGTTTTACCTTAGCAACGGGAGTTGGCTTCGTTTGAGGTTTTACCTTAGCAATGGGAGCTGGTTTTGCTTGAGGTTTTACCTTAGCAATGGGAGCTGGTTTTGCTTGAGGTTTTACCTTAGCAACAGATTCAGTATTAACCACTGGCTTCGAATTAATATCGGATCTATCGTTTACTTCTGGTTTGGACGTAACTTCGGGTTTCGCTTCTGCAACCGGCACTGACCTAACTTCGGGTTTCGCTTCTGCAACCGGCACTGACTTGACTTCGGGTTTTGCTTCTGCAACTTGCGCTGACTTTAGCTCGGCATTAACTTCTGTACCTAACGCGGTCTTCACTTCAGATTGACCGTTGATAACAACCACTGACTTAACATCTGTTGCGGCACTAGCGATTGGCTGAACCTTAACTTTAAGATCAGATTTTTCGCTAGATACGGCTTCTATATTAAGTACCGCTTTTTGCTTTACCGCTGTCAATTTCTCACTTTTCGATGTAGATTTTTCAACTTTAGCCGGTTTGCTCTTCGTTTTGTTCGGCAAGGTACTGGTCTTAGCATCATGCTTTTTGACTATATTGTTCTCTAAGGGTTTAGCGTTCTCTTGACTCTGAACCCGCGCCAGCTCTTTCGCCTGCCCTGTTTTTTCATTATGCGAATGCGCCCCACATTGATTCTTCCATTGAAACGGATATTTATCCGAAACGGAATAGCCTTTGCCAGGCAATCGTTCTGGAAAATAGGTTTTATCGCTGTAATACATTTCAGCGGTTTCTGGGTGTGGGAAACACTGATCTTTAAAATACTGATAAAAATCCAGCTGATAAAACAGTGCTGGGGTCTTACCGAAAACAAGTGCATCCAGAACCAAGCGGCGATCTTCAATGCCCGAGAATCCCATAGCAGCAAAGCCTTTCCAACCAAGCGGGGACTCATCATCTGACAAGCGTGTTTCCAGTTTTCCTTGCTGCATAAGAAAATCGTAGTACGTGTTGTCTAGAATGACTTCGCAGAAGCTCCACTGAGACAGGACGCGGTCTACGTCCTTTTTTAGATGAGGATACCGTTCAACCGTACTGACCAGAACATCAAGCACGATATCGATTGAAGCCGCATGTACTGATGGTTCTTCGTCCATACCGAACCATTCATTCGGTAACTTTAAACCAGGTACATTTATATTATGGAACTTCTTCAGACTTTCAGCGGCAGCTACTGGATTAGGCGCACACTGCAACTCTTCGCTCAGTGCAAGAAGGGGTGGCGTTTTACTTTGTGCCTGCGCCAAGGTACTGCAAATGATCAGGATAATTGAGGCACTGTATCCGACTAACCTGATTCGCGTTATAAATCGTGCAAACATATCAGTTAGTCTGCTGATGCATGTTGCTTCAGCAGTGCGGAGTCCAGGACAATATTTTCACTGCAAGATTTACAGAGTGGTAAAAGTTCACCGTACTTCTTATACAGAAACCCGCTCAGCACTACACCGTTTGTATTTGCAGTGGTAACTTTGTTATACCCAGAACCATTTTCATAAATGCCCGAATACCAACCTTTTTCTGGATCATATGCCGATTCAACTGCGTTGATTAATACCTTACTGTATTCATCCTCAGGAAACAGAATAGCCATGGAGATTGCAGCTTTGACAGAAGTCGATTTAAGATGGTCATAGGAAACATCGCTACTATTGGTCGTTTGCCAGGCTCTACCCGCGTTGAAGATAGTGTTGTATAAAAACCAAGGAGCCTGGTCGATATTATCTTCAGAAATAGCTGTGACAATACCGGTTTCCTGCCAACGACGTTTCTGTACCTCAAATATATTTCTTATCAGTTCTCGATTCTTGTCATCGATACCAAGCTCCATTGCATCCATTGTGTAGGACTCGGTCAATACATAGTTGTTGGCATGCCATTTTTTAGGGTCACGGTTATCATATGCGATGTTAACACCGAGTATTTCAGTATCCCCTCGAAATTCATTTTCATAGTCTGCCGCCACACCTGCGTCGAACCCATAGTGTTCAAATATTTTTGCAGCATATTGTTCGTAACCCAGACGCCCCTCCTGCCAAACCTTGATGTCCTCTTGATTGAACTTATCGATGGCCAGACCGTGCATCTTTCCTTCCTTGATAATTCGGTCAAACTTCCATCGCGACAGTGTCTTTGCGACACCGGCACCGTACTTCGGATGCATACAGGTCAAGGTACGTGTCCAGGACATCATACGAGCCAAATCCAAAGCTGACACACCAATCCCTAGTTCAGTCGGGTTGTTGCCGTAGTCCACCATAGCGAGTGTTTTAGTATTGTAAACTTTGTTTGGTGCTTCATCATTAAACAATTTCATTCTCGATAGCGAGCCCAACATCGCTGTGATACGATCATCAAAATCCTTACGCCCAATAAATCCAAAATCGTATGCTGCAAGCGTGGCGGCCAAAGCTGATCCGGTATCCCACATCGTAGTAGACGAAAAGTTATTTACCGCATTTACCAAGCCGGTTTCAGGGTTATAGTTGTTTTCAAAATAACGCCAGGCAATACGGGCCATTTCCAGATCTGAATCAGACAATTCACCTTTGATAGGCGAACAATGCTGAGTCTGTGATTGTTTAAGGCTTGCAAGGCTATTGTTATCAGTAGAATTCATCGTGCCATCGTCATTCGATACAGGAAATTGAAGTGTAATATTATCGCCATATTGGGGCACGTTAGCAGACGTTATGCTACCAGCTGGGGTCAAACTACCTGGCTGACCAGCGTATTTGCCTAAGCCAGCAACAATAATAATAGCGACAGCAATTCCACCGAGGACGGCAAGCACTGACTCAACTAATGTTCTTCCAGTACGACCAGCAAGGCTACTTCCAGGCCCAGGCATAGCGGCCCCGCGCCTGTTGTCCGGCTCATCGGTTTGTTGTTTGTTGTCTGGTTCCATCATTTAATTCAATTCGCTAACGTTTCGAGCTTACGTTTAAATATCAACTTAGGATTACTCAACCTTATGCAGTTCTGACCGTGTTTTCCGAATTTGACTGTGTAATAACGATTTCTTGTGAGCTCTGACTTTCAATACCGGGTATCGGCCCGAGACCGACTGTCCAGGCAAGCAGTCGAACTCGCCCTAATGCTATTGTCAGGCAAAGTGCTAAATACGCTGTAGTGCAATACTTAACAAGCACATACCAATCCGCTTGCATGTTAAAACCATAAAGAGCGATATCTAAAACATCCATTATTGCCGGATGTATGAGATACATCCCAAAGGAGAACCTTGACCAGCGCGCCAGTTTATCCGGCCAGTTTAAGAAACTGGAATACATAAAGGCACCGAGCATTGCGCAAGGTAACAGATAATGTCCATAGAAAATGTAGTCACGGCGCACTACCCATTCGCCATTGACTCCAACTTTTTGGGCATAAATCATTTTAATAATGAAGCCAATTCCTACAAAAAAGATACACAAAGCAAACCACAACCGTGCCTGAGCGGGCTTGATTCCGCGTTGCCACAACCCGTACATGCTATAGGCAAAAAATCCATAGCCTGTATAGGTAAGTACTTTAATAAAACGCACAAGATAGTCACGGATCTGTGGTTCATCAATAACAGACCAAATCCACCCATTAATTGACAAATTCAGATACAACATGGGAACAATCAGTAAACCGAGTGCAGGCGTAGAGACAGCTAGTTTGTATATACGGTGGAACAACAACAGTAAGAATAATGTTGGTAAAAAATGCATATGAAAATTGACATTACCCAACAAAAAATAACCCAACCATGCCTTTATTGATGAAACCTGTTCAAGCAACCCTGCCTCGTAACCATAAAAGAAGCCTTTGTAAAATCTGAAAAAAGCATAGAAAACAGTCCAAACCACAAAAGGCACAAGCAACCGTCTGGCCTGAACCAGCATCGTGCTTACATACGGCGACTCACTGCGAGCCAACTTTAATGACAATAAGAAAAGGGAAATAAGAATGAAAAACTCGGTACTGGCAAGCTCTGAAACACTGCGTAACAGCACCGGAAAAACACGGTCATAGGACGCCTCCGCCGCATGTGCACCACCACTTGTATCACTGGATGTATGAATACCGATAATGCAAAAAGCAGCAGCCAGACGAGCTCCATCAAGCCAGTTCATTCTTTGAACGTTACTGTTGCAGTTACTACTCATTTTTTAACAACTCTCACAGCGGCTATAGCGCGCATATCAGCAGGTGCCTCCAAACCTGGGTACTTACCGCTTGTACGCCCATTCTCGAACCAGTCTTCTATTCGCTGTTCACCAATACCTGTAACAGCCATAACCACAATCTTGTATTTGAACCCTGCACCACCATTAGCAACCTGTTTGCGTTTCCATGGGCCAGGGGTTTTTCCAAGACGCATTTTCGGCCAGAATTTTCCGTCAACCAATTCAGTTAAGTAAGCCACTTCGCCGTCACGCAGCTTTACGATTTCTCCACTGGCAACAAAACGCGATGAAACGGTTTGGTTCGCTGAAGGGGTTTCAATAGTTGCGTAATCTGTGTGAGTTGCAGCAATAGGGCCTCGTGCAACCGCACCTGCTGCGAAAACAACAAACGTCATTAGTCCAGCCAGGCCAAGCGGTAGCAGAAAAGCCCCAAGAATATAAAAGGCTCTGGCAGGAACAGCCTTATGCGATGCAGCATCCGCTACGCTTGATGTATTCAACTGACACACCTTGCTTTGTTTTTCAAAAAAAACATCAGAACTCCACCTTGGCAATCAGCCTCAACTTGCCCCGGAGGCGATTTGTTTTACCAACGTTTCCTGTAAAATTTTTCTTATCGTGCCACTATTGCGATCAAATTCTGATCTCTTCCATTTTCCAGCTAGTATATCGATGGGCGCCATTAGTCCACGCAAAGTATCTCTGCTTTCAGGCCACTTTGAGCTTAATTTCCAGATACTGGATTTAGTCGCCAGCAACGCTTCCGCAGCTTCCACGCCTTTTTCACCGATCGCTAAAAACTGTGCCTCATAAACTGCCAGCACAGTTGACTGCAATGAGGCTATATGACGGCCTGCTTCAAGCCTTTTATCTTTCTCACGGCTTTGCCATTCAATCTGTTTGGTTTCTTTTTCCTTTGCAGCTAAAGCCTTTTTGGCTTGCTCAAGCTCATCACCACCTTTAGTGCCTACTTCTATCAATTCATCAAGCCGGGCCAACACATCTTTCTTTGCATCAGCCGCATTATCGCTATTACGGGCGAAATCAGACCGCACGACACTAGACACATTGACAACTGATGACTGCACGTCGTTCAATGCACCCCGCATATCGTTCATCTGCACAGTTAGCCAGGCAACAATAAGCAAACATGCAGTGCTGAATATTTTGTTCAACATATGGAAAACCCTTTAACCACAGATCTAAATATGGCTACGCGGAATATCCGCATTTGTCGTAAAGCGCATTTTTCGAGAACTACGCAATAGAATGAGCCTCACCTGAAGGGTATCGACAGATGTAGTTTCAAACTTTTATCTAAAACCAGCTGCACTGTATAAACATTTGTGGAGTCCCATTCAGACTCGTGCAAATGCGACCCAGTACACAGCGCAGGAAATTACGCCTAAGGTTATTGGGTTTTCTGACGGGGGATTATTTAGCGAATTTACCCAAGCACTAAACTTGAAATATGGCTTACAACTAAATACGCATGCGTGGCACATCGTCCGGGTCAAGCTTGAGTTCAATTAATAAAGGGCGATCTCGGTTTTTAATTGCGTTTATTGCAATGTCTAATTGGGCAGGTGTTTCCACTTCTATACCCTGTCCACCCAGAGCTGTCGCAACCATGGCAAAGGAGGGCCATTCGAACTGAGATAAACTTGGGTCAATGTTTTTATCAACAAATTGCACATGCTCAGCACCGTAGGCTGAGTCATTACAAACGATTGTAATAAGATCTTGATTAAGGCGAACCGCAGTGTTGAATTCATTTATACCTGCCATCATAAAACCACCATCACCAGTAAACAAAACAACAGGTCTGTCGGGTGCAGCAAAGCATGCGCCAATAGCGTGTTGCAAGCCAATACCAATTGAACCAAAGTTGGTTGTGGCAATGAAACTCTTTGCATCCGGGGCTGCGACTCTGCACCACACCTCAGTCATAAATCGCCCACCATCAGTGGTGAGTATTCTGTTTTTTGGCAGCGCGGCATCTAATTGCTCTAGCGCAAGAACAAAATCTATTGTTCCATCTTTAGTGGTTTTTGGTGTGGCTGGTGGGTGTGCTGTTAGCGTGTCGCTATCGAGCTCTTTAGTAAAACCACTGGGCGGAATATCAGCATCATCAAGCCATTTAACGATATTGTCAGCGGTGAGCCCCGCGTCACCAACGAGTGCAGCATCCGGGTGATAGTTCTTTCCGATCTCTGATAAGGTATCGTTAATTTGTATAATGCGTTTACCCTTCATCAATGCGCCACGGTCTGTGGTGAAGTGGTGCAAACTTGCCCCAAATGCCGCAACACAATCACTCTTGTCTATTGCATCGTAAGCAGCTGGTGTACTCAAGGTGCCAAAAATATCCATGTTATAGGGATGATCATTAAACATCGCCTTTGCTTTAAGCGTTGTCGCCAACGGTGCTTCCAATCTGTCGGCCAATCGGATCAGTGATTTCTCTGCTCCAATAGCACCACCACCTGCTAAAATGACTGGGCGCTTGGCAGATGCAATCATACCTATCGCATCATCCAGGTTGTCGCCTTCCAATACTAAAGCCGGGTTATTAAAAACGGGATAGACCACCTTCTTATGCTCAACCTCTTCCCACATAAAATCTGCCGGCATATTGAGTACCACAGGCCGCCTTTCTACCTGAGTTTGGTAAAACGCGCGGGCGATATCCTCAGTTACTGTTTCTGGTGAGCGCATTTGTATAAAAGCAGCACCGGTTGCTTTTGTCAGTTCACGTTGATCAATGTTCTGTAAATTTTGTGGAGCAATAACGGGTGTATCTCCGCATAACAACACCATTGATGTATTACCCCTAACACCTTCTGTCAGCGCCGTGATGCAGTTGGTAAATCCTGGGCCATGAGTAACCGTTGCGACACCAACTGTTTGCGCAAACTTCGAATAGGCTAAGGCCATCAGTACAGCACTGCCTTCAAACGCCACGGGTACGAAGGTTCCGTTGCAGGAACGCACGTAGTCGTCGACCATAAACAAGTTAGCATCACCCATAAGACCAAACAGTGTGTGCACGTTATGATCAACGAGGCAATTGCCTATCGATTGGTAAACATAAGTCTTATCTGCTTGCATAGCTAGGTGTTGACTCCCATCCTTCGATTAGCGGTACTGGTTATAGATATAATCAAATATGCCATAGATAGACAGGAAAATAGCATCATACGGAACTGATGTGAAATTCAACAGGCTTAAATGCTTTTGCTCATAAGATCTTGCCAAAGATCAGTCATAACAATCAACTGTGCATACAACTTTAAAATAACAATAACAGGCATCTCGTCAAGATCGGTTATTGTTCATGCAATTTCCCTCAATCAAATCCTGACGCGGTGCTCAGCGAATTAATTTAGAAAAAAAGTTGACATGCGCAAGCGAGCGGTACCTGCTTTCGAAAAAGCTGAACATTTTTGCTTAAGCTTGCGACCAACTATTTTTTATAGCTAAGATTTGAAGCTGAAGAAAAAGCGTATTTCCTTCATACAACCCGATAATGTCAACATTATCGTAAAACAAAGGAGATAAAACAGGGCCATTCACTATCGCTTAGCGAGTATTTTCGTTGCTACAGTTTTCATCTCAGCCTGTGGTGGATGACGAGTCTGTGGCTGACAGATATACAGTCACATTGAGATCCATAACAGAAACACAGATAAGCGATAGGATCTTCTACTGTGCGGCAAATGATACGGATCATTTGCAATCAGATTGGAGAGGAAATTAGCGTCGGCAATTACGAGCTAACCGGCACCGTTACACAAACAACCAATTCGCCTGGGAACCCTGTTGGGAGCGCTCTAGTTGCCGGTTGTATAAAAGCAGTACCGGTTGCTTTTTTCAATTCACGTTGATCAATGTTCTGTAATTTTTGTGGGGCTATGACTGGTGTTTGCCCACAAAACAATTCCATTGATGTGTTACCCCTAACCCACGGAAATTTCCGACAACATCATTTAGCTTACGAGTTTAGAGAAGCAGTATTCCGTTATGCGCAACTGCAGGTTCGACTTACACACATAAGACTTACACACATAAGAGGAGCAGACTGCTCCTCGAACAAATACAAACCTGGCCTACTACAAAAGATTACCGTCAAAGTCACAAAGAGGCACAAAATCGGACTCTGCCTGGCCGGCAAGTGGATTAGTAATTGTGGGATCAATACCTTCTGGATCTATAACCGTCAACATATCGCCGGACCTTTCCAGAATCACAGAGGTGGTCTCGGGCTCGAGCATTTCTTCAACAAAAACCACATCAAACAAACCATTGCCTTGATCGGTTATCAGAAAATCCTCTTTAAAAAAACAATCATTGAGGTCATCTAACGAGTCGCCCAAAAAGTCATAACTCGAACCAGTTCCATCAGCACGAATGACAGTGTAAGACTCATCGGTACCAAATGCTTCTTCAGATGTATCATCCCAAACACCCGCCAGCGCTGCGAGCGTAGTATTAAACATTGGATTTGCCGGACCTTCATTCGACGGTACTTGACCTTGAACTGGAATTACTGGCTCTTCGGTTGGTGTTACTTCGCCTTGAGTTGGAATTATTGGCTCTTCTGTTGGCGGGATTTGATCTTGGGTTGATCCCACTTGCCCTCCAGCGGGCTCAGTAAGATCTTCCGTAGGCGTTAATGGTCCAGCTGGCATTTGTTCTTCAGCCAGCGGCGTATCGCCTC
>CALHRQ010000226.1 GCA_938038175.1 uncultured Granulosicoccaceae bacterium
TATTATGTACATCACAAACTGGGGATCAAGCGATATATTCATCACACAATTAGACTCACCGTTTCTGCATCTGGCTTTGTACTGGTCGATAAAAACTGTAGACCCGATCATCATTCGCTCCAACCTCGATATCGGCAACCCACACCACAATGCTGACGTAGCCCCATACAGCAAGGTTAAATTAGTATGAATTCAACTTCACGCATATCTGGCATTGGCTTAACCGCACTACTGCTGACTTTAATGAGTGCTTGCGGTGGCGGATCCAATCAACCTACAGTACCTCAGACCACTCAGGAACCACTTCAAGTCGGTGCCGCCCTCCCACAACCAATTGAACCAAACACAGACGCCAGCGATGGCAAGCCAACAACTCAGCAAACTCCAGTTGAAGCTGTTGAAGAAGCTGTTGTAGAAGCTGTTGAAGAACCAACAGATATCGCGGGTAGTAACAATCCACCAACGACTGCAGCAGACTTGACAGGTGATGTGGCCTGCGATGCCGCTACAACCGCTATACAAAGCAGAATGCTAGCTCTTATAAATGAAGCCAGAGCGTCAGCGCGCAATTGTGGTGATACCCTGTTTCCTGCCGTTGCAGCCCTAACCTGGAACCAGCGCCTGGAAAATGCAGCGGCCAAACACTCTGAAGACATGTCGAAACACAATTTTTTCTCACACATCGGCTCTGATGGCTCAAGTGCCGCCCTGCGTGCTACAACTGCAGACTACAACTGGATGATAGTCGGAGAAAATATTGCTGCCGGGCAGAGCACAGCCACGCTGGCCGTTGAAGGTTGGCTGGAGAGTCCTGGGCATTGTGCAAACATAATGGAAGAGCGCTTTACGGAGATGGCCGTTAGCTGCGCGAGCAACGATGACTCGGATTTTAGAGAATACTGGACACAAGTACTGGGGCAAGAGCAATAGTTTTTCTGAATTGATGGTAGGCTGAACAACAGGATTCTATAACTCACATTCACAGCCCTATATCCATGTTCGCCTTTATTGTTGTCATATTTTTCTTATTGATAACGCCGGGGCCTGGCGTCCTGTCCACGGCAGGCGTGGGTTCCGCATTCGGAGCCAGCGCAGCTTATCGTTACATCACCGGTTTGTTTATAGGGACTAACCTGGTTGCACTGGCCGTTGTGACAGGCGTATCCAGCTTAATGTTCGCGCAACCTGGCTTAGGCACCGTACTCCTTTATGCCTCAATACTGTACTTGGGATACCTAGCATTGCGCATCGCACTGGCAGGCTCGAACATCGCATTTATCGAAAAGCAGAGCCCACCGGGGATAGCCAATGGAATTGCCTTACAAACCATTAACCCAAAAGCCTATGCAGTCAACACAACACTTTTTACCAGCTTCCCGTTTGCGCAAACAAGCCATCTTCAGGAAGTGCTGCTGAAATTCCTGTTGATTAACGCAATCTGGATTCCTATTCATTTGCTCTGGATGTATGCAGGCATCACTTTAAAAAAGATGGCACTACCACCCAGAGTGCAACGTAGCATTAACATCCTGATGTCAATATCGCTTCTGATAGTGGTTGTTCTTGCAATGCTATTCAAACCTGTCTAATCAGCGAAATGCAACTACGCTACACTATTACTATCTTTTATAAAGCGTAGCCATCACCTTGAGCAAAAATCCTCCCTGGATAACACATAACATCGATGTGGTGTACGACAACCCCTGGATAACCGTGTCACACCGTGAGGTCACAGCACCCACAGGCAATAAAGGCATCTACGGACATGTACATTATAAATTCACTGCCATTGGTATTGTGCCCATTGATAGTGAAGGCAACACTTGGCTGGTTGGACAGGAGCGTTACATGCTGGACCAATATACCTGGGAGATACCAGAAGGTGGCGGCCCACATGGTGAGGACCATCTTGAAAGCGCCAAGCGAGAGCTTCGTGAAGAGACCGGTATTGTGGCAGCAAAATGGACACCCCTGACACAGATGCATACGTCTAACTCGGTTACCGATGAACTTGCTATCACCTACATAGCGCAGGATCTGGAATTTGGAGAAGTCGCTCCTGACGAAACAGAGGTACTGAAAATCAAAAAAGTGCCTTTGAGCGAAGCAGTTAGTATGGTAATGGATGGCAGAATCACTGATTCTCTGGCGATGGTATCGCTTATGAAAATACAGCTCATGATAAACAACCGCGAATTGTTGCTTTAAATATGGCGCATATTTAGATAGATAGGCCGTAATAATGTTTTACCTCTTTGGCAATACCACTGCATTTTTAGCCCTGTGCGCACCGTTGCTTACGCTACTTGCGTGGCTAATGGAGTTGCGTGTATGGCCAATGCTGCTATTGGCACTGTGCCTGACACCCGTTGTATTCACCGTGATCATGAGCAGCCTGACTAAAAGTCATAACATGCTGTATCGATGGATCTGTATGCAGGCACTTGGATTGGGGACCGTGCTAATGCCTTTGGTCGCTGCAGGTGCTCTGTTTACTTTCACAACGTCGAATAAAACCGTAGGGGTAGTCGTATTATTGCTGTGGCTCATCCTATCAGCGATAGCATGCTGGCAGGCACACCGGATTAACATAAAGCAATTTGATATCCACTCACCAAAACTCAAACAATCTGTACGCCTGCTACAGCTCAGCGATATACACGTGGGATCACGCAGTAAAGCTTTTTTAACACGCGTGGTTGATATTGCGAATATGCAAAAACCAGAAATAGTCGTGATCACTGGAGACCTACTTGATTCATCAACGGTTAGTGCAAACGATCTACAGCCACTTAAGGAAATCAACTGTCCAGTTTATATGTGTATTGGCAACCACGAACGTTACGTCAGACTCGACACCGCAATAGAAGCCATCAGCAGTATGGGTGTGAATGTGCTGCGAGATGAAAAAATCAGACTCGACCCCATCACAATCATTGGTGTGGATGATCGTGACAAACCCGATGTACTGCCAACGGTTTTAGCAAACATTGGAGTGAACGATAGTCAATTTAATGTATTGCTCTATCATCGGCCAGATGGTTGGGATGCAGCACTAGAACACAACATAGACATAACGCTGGCAGGGCATACGCATGCTGGGCAAATGTGGCCGTTTGGCTATTTGGTTAAAAGACAGTATCCAAACATGGCTGGTCTTTTCACAAAGAACAAAAACACTTTGTTTGTATCAACTGGCACCGGAACCTGGGGTCCGATATTCAGACTTGGTACACGCTGCGAGATGACTGTGATTGATCTTAAAGTAAAAAACAACTAAGGCGGGCTAATACAAACTATGGTGCCAGCACATCCTGCAGAGCCTGCTGCAGACATTGCATATCGTCTTCATCATTAAAAAATCCCGGAGAGATCCGCACTGCACCTCCGCTATCCGCTGTGCCTGTATCCACATGCACCAATGGGGCACAATGCAGACCTGCCCGTACACAAACCTGATGATCTGCATCAAGCATGTTGCCAATCTGTTCAGCCGACATACCATCGCATACAAAGCTTGTCAGGCTGACACGTTCACTACTACGCGGATTTCCAATAATGGTTACACCGGGAATCTCGCGCAACCAGGCATCAATCCTGGCAATATGCGACAACTCCGTTTGATGAACATAGTGCTGTGCAAGGCGACACAACTCACCATGATCATCACCGGTCGGTTTACCCTGAACCAGCTGCTGCTGCAAACCCAGCTCTCTGAACCACTTTTGGCCAGCGTGCAATCCTGCAATACCGGGTAGTGGCACCGTACCCGCCTCCAGCCGATGTGGGTAAATCTCTGGGTGGAAGTCTGAAATAGAATCAACACCTGTACCACCAAAGCGTGCCGGCGGCAGATCTATCGATTCGGACACTATTAGCCCTCCAATACCCATCGGACCAAACAGACCTTTGTGGCCCGTAAACGTTAATAGATCGATCCCATACTGATCCATTTGGATCGGAATGACACCTGCTGTTTGTGCAGAGTCAACAATAAGAGCAACTTTGTTTGCTTTAGCAATTTGACCAACCGCTTCAAGTGGCTGAACAGTACCCAATACATTGGAAGCATGATTAAACAAGATGGCCCGCGTGTTGGGTTGAATTGCTTGCTCAATATCTTGCGGAGCAATGTAGCCATCAGCACCAGGCTGAATCTGGCTCATGGTGATATCACCGCTTTGCACCAGGTGGTTGCATACACGCAGCACAGCATTATGCTCAAGACGTGTAGTAACAACATGATCACCTGGCTGCAGTAGCCCTGTAATGGCCATGTTTAGAGAATCAGTTGCGTTTAGGGTGAAAACAACACGGTTGGGATCACCCTTGAATCCAAAAAAGGCCGCCAGCATACGTCGTGTGGCGAACGTCATGGCTTCGGCTTCGACAAGCATGGCGTGCCCGCCTCGCCCCGGGTTCACACCGTTTTTACGAAAAAAAGAATCTGTGTATGCGTATACCGATTCGGGCTTTGGCCAGGAGGTTGCGGCGTTATCGAAATAGATGTTGTCTTTCATTAACGACGAATACTATCACCCAGAGAGATATCAACCCAATCATCATCGTCACCTTTTTTGGTTGCACTCTGTTGAGGCTCTTTTTTTACATCGTTGTTTGCAACCGATTTTGTGTCTTCACTTACA
>CALHRQ010000227.1 GCA_938038175.1 uncultured Granulosicoccaceae bacterium
CAATCCTGAAAACCTGAACCGTGTTCACCATAGATTCCAATGGCTGCCGTAGTTGTGTTGGCAGGCGACACAAAAGAAACAGAATAAGGTCCAGAAACATCACCGGTAATATCAGTTGTTTGAGTAGCGAGGGTATTGTCTTCGACATCAAGATAGGCAAGCGTAATGCTGGCAAATTTTAAAGTACGAACACCACAAGTGAGTTTGTAAGTAACACCAGGTACCGCTTCAGCTTCTCGATAAGCGCAGCTTTCTTCTGTCAGGTCATTAATAGCGTTTTCATCGATAGGCAGGTCAGTTGTGCATTGCTGCCATGGGCCCGTGCTTATCTGATTAGTTTGCAGATCGCCGTCTACAATGGTTGCTGCGGCAGATGATGCGTAGAGCATCAACCCGCCTGTCGCCGCAATCAACGGTAGACAGGAAAAATTGAGTTGTTTCATTAATGTATTCCTTAGTGTTTGATCTGTTCCTGGCTGCTTCTTTTTACAAACAAGGACACTATTTCAAAAGTACTAGACACATGTGTGTCAGACACCTTTCGCACCCATTGAATAAAGCTGACAGCCAAGAGCACGGCAACCGCCGTTACGCGTATTGATGTGTCGTATGGGGCGCTCTTCCCAGTCCGGCTCTGTCGTACCAGGTCGTTTGTGAGTTATGCCAG
The DNA here is from genome assembly GCA_938038175.1 of uncultured Granulosicoccaceae bacterium. Classification (GTDB taxonomy): domain Bacteria; phylum Pseudomonadota; class Gammaproteobacteria; order Granulosicoccales; family Granulosicoccaceae; genus Granulosicoccus. The sequence continues at coordinate 668 of CALHRQ010000227.1, forward strand.
TTTTGTGCCAGAAAGCCCCGGTAAAGGGTTATGTGACTCGTGTTTACAGTGCTATTCAAATCTGACAGTTCTGAGAGCCAGCAAGATGCTGAATATCAGGAGCAGGGGCCAGGACAGATTGGCGCTGCCTTGTCTACCGACAACAATGGCTGGGGGATTACGGAGTTCTGGATTGTTTTCAGGTGCCAGGCTTGTGCTAGCCAAGTCATTTACTGCGCTGTCTGCAAGGATAATATCTCCTTGAGATCCATTGTGGCCTGGGGTTGCCGCACTCAGGTTTCGCGCTCGCATAAAAAATCCATCCCAGTGAGAATGCATATTGGCCTGATCTTCGTTTCGCGGCACATGGTGGAAGGAGATTCTATGCCACACCACAATATCTGCGTTTTCGACCGATTCCTCGTTCACAAACGACAGTAGATCACTCCCGCATTCTGGATAAAATTTATTGTTCTCGCTGCTGTAGCGCTCACAATCCTTGTGTTTAGTGACGAACAGATCGTATTTGGTAAACGGCTCGATATCGGGCCGTTCGAGCTTGTGACCGTAGTATGAAGGTTCGATGCTATAGCCAGGCGCTTCTTCAACAGGTTTGTTGCCACTAGTAACTAACCATGATCGCATCTGCTGCGGTGCAATTTTTCGTGCAGCTTCTATGGAGAAAGTTTGTGTTTGTCTGGCTCGGCGACCCAGTGCATCAGGTATCAGGTTCAGCTCACTGAGCTTATCATCATTATTGTTATCTCCTAGATCGAAGTCCATACGCCAATAATAATTATGCGTATGCGAAAGCCAGGATTTCTCGGGTGACCCTTCTAGCTCACGGCCATGAGCCGAGTGAACATGTTCTGAAGCGCGTTGCAGTGCACCTGCCGCACCAATACTGGGTTGTACAGAACCGTCTGAGAAAAATTGCCATGTTATTAAATAAGCGTATGAGCCAACATGTGATACAGAAAACAGCGATACAGATTCTGCGTATTGTGCACCATTTGCTGTTCGGTAAGCTTCATCACCCATAGATTGGACTTTACAAATGCCTGGATTGCCATTGATGTCGAGCAGCTCACCCTTAGGACAATCCGCTTCGTTTAATCGGCCTATATGAAACGTACCGAGACCAAATTGTGTAACATCGTTATAGGTAATATTATTATCATCATAGGCGACGTGTAGTTGCGAGAGGCTAAGACTGCTGAACACCGAGGTAAATTCTCCGTTAACAGGTCTGTATCTAACATTGCTTAGTACGATGTTTTCACGCTCACGTGATGTCCAGCACATCTCCCATGCAGCTCCGTTATCAAATTCTGATAATACGTATTGCTCCTCTGCACACAGCTCATTTGCGCGAGCATTTTCCATCCAGAGCAAGGTTGAGAGGCAAAACCAAAGCAGTATGCGTATTTGAGAGACCAGCATCGGTTAACGAAGCTCTGCTGTAAATGGAGATTGAGCAGACCAATCAAAAGGGATTAACTTAAAGCTTGCATCGACAGCACCTATCGCAGGGTAATCTTCTTTTCTAGGCAATATATGCCTGACAAGATTAAACCAAATGACTTTTCCTTGAGATTCCAGAGTTTCGTCGTTCACAAAACCGACTAAGTTGTCGGCACATGCCTGGCTTGATTGTTGATTTAATTGTTGTTCAGGTCGTAGATAGGTTTGTTGATTCAACTGTTCATGGATATGTTGAGCTGCTTGTTGATTATCCGAGGCCAATCGTTCACAGGTTTTGGCACGAGTAATGGCAAGGTCAGCTTCAGACCAGCGGTGTTCTGGATTAAAAAAACTTAAACCTGAACTCTGTGGATCAAGATAATAAGCTACAGGGTTTGTCTGAGTGGGGCCTGTTGCAAGAGTTGCATCGCTTATTCGCCAGCCTCGAAAGTCTGTGCGCTCGACTTTACGAAACTGTTCTTTGGTCAGCCTTGTAATTTCAAGTGGCCGGGTTGCCTCCTGGCCTTTGCTGAGCGGAAAATTAAATTCATCAACTACATCGTTCTCTGCATCACCTGCGATGGCAAATGCCAAACGCCAATTGCTTAATAGTGTTGCACTGGAAGCAAGCTTTCCTGAATCATTTATTGGTACTCCATAGCGAGCATCGTTAGTATATCGACTAATGGTTCCGGAGAGTCTGATGCCTGGGCTAAGCTCACCATCTTCACTAAATTGCCAGCGTTGTTCGATAGTGTGTGTTCCGATTTGTGACCATGAATGAATGGACAGTGCGTGGCGACGAACAGACTCTGAACGGCGTGAACGTGTAAGGTTGTTGAGGTCTCGTACTCTGGTGCAAATAGAATGTCCGCTAGCATTTGTCCTAAGCTGTCCGTTAACACAGTCTTGTTGTAGCAAGCTTAATTTTGTATTGCCTAGGCCAGATTGACTGACGAGAGGGGCTGAAAAAATATCCGAATCGTACTTTAATAACAGTTGCCCAATGGCGGCAGAAGCTAACAGTTGTCTTGGTGGCTCTCCCGGAGCGCCGTAATGAACATTGGATATCTCAAGACCTCGTTGTGAATCGATACGCCAACAGAAAGACCAACTGGCACTGGATTCGAACTGATGTTCGAGTAGTGTATTGGCACTTGAATCTGAGCCGCTGCTACGAGTTAACGGTTTGACCTGTGCGCAGTTGTTGGGTGTAGCTGCTGCCAAAGGTGGTATGAGAGATACCAGTATGATACACAGCAACACTAATTGGCCAAACGTCCTCAGAAATATGACGCATCTGGCGTTCGCCAGCTCTGGAAACGAGCATGTACGCATAGACTTGTAATCGGCCTCTTCGAAAGCGGGAAATAGCGGATGTTGCAGGTGAAGCAGGATACGAGCCATACTAATACTGGCTCACTTTGCTATTGTTAAAAATCCCCAATTTCTCCTGCTGTATGTCGTTGGTTTGTTCGTTTTTTCAGTACGGCCCTCAGTATTTTGGTGATGCGCATCGCAATAGTTCGCCAAGTAATGCGTCTGCTGTGCGCGCCTTATCCTCTTCTGACCGTAGTAGCTTTCGATCGAATGGTTGTTGACTACATCCGCCAGCGCAATCCAGACACCAGGATATCCAGCAATTGACATATCACCTACCA
>CALHRQ010000228.1 GCA_938038175.1 uncultured Granulosicoccaceae bacterium
GGCGTACAGCACAGTGTGTTCACCAATAATGTCACCGGCACGAACAGTTGCAAAACCTATGGTTTTTGGATCCCTGGCACCAGTGATACCTTCACGGCCATAAACCGCACATTGCTTTAAATCCCGATTTAACGCTACCGCAACTGACTCACCCATCGCGAGTGCAGTACCAGATGGCGCATCAACTTTATGATGATGATGTGCTTCTGAAATCTCAACATCGTAGTCATCGCCCAACGCTTTTGCTGCCTGAGCAAGCAAAGACAAAGCGACGGTTACACCGATGCTGTAGTTAGCCGCAAACACGATAGCGCGCTTTTGAGCCGCAGCATGTAACTGGGTTAACTGCGAATCGTTAAAACCAGTTGTTCCAATGACGGCAGAACAGCGGGTGTTTTCGATAGATTCGAGCAACGCCAGAGTTGCATTAGGGGATGAAAAGTCAATGACAGTATTGGTGTTTTCTGTTGCACCAACGATGGAATCCTGCACAGCCACACCGGTTGATTCACCGCCTGCCAGCACACTGCTATCGACGCCAATAGAAGGCGAACCTGGGATGTCAATTGCTGCACTTAAATTGGTGTCAGTGCGCTCGGCGACTGCCTGCAGAAGCTGTCGTCCCATACGCCCTGCAGCACCATGAATGGCAATATTGACTTGATCGGCAGGCATGTGGTTAAGAAGCAAGAAGCTGTTTTGATACGCATCATTTTACCATAGCCGGTAGCCCCGCGTTCGCAGTTTTGACGCTGGATACAGGACTATTTAAGCATTAGCTAGTGGCAAGGGCCGATGAGGTTTATGAGCGCGGCCTCATCAAGCACCTCTACGCCCAAAGACTCTGCTTTTGTCACTTTTGAGCCAGGAGAATCACCCGCAAAAACAGCGGTGGTTTTTTTTGAAACGCTGCCGCTGACTTTGGCTCCCAGTTGCTGCAACTTCGCCTTAGCTTCATCACGTGTCATCTCGGACAAGGTGCCCGTCAGTACATAAGTATTGCCTTCGAGCACAGGCTCCACACTGACCTTCTCTTGTATCGGGAATTGCACGCCATAAGCGATCAGCTGCTGAACGACCTGACGGTTATTGTCATTGCCAAAAAAATCTCTGATACTTGCCGACGCAACCGGACCAATATCGTCCACAGCCAAAAGGGCTTCAACGTCAGCAGCCATCAGCACATCAAGCGAACCAAAATGCTCGGCAAGTGATGCAGCACTTGTCTCACCCACCTCTCTTATGCCTAGCGAAAAAATAAATCTTGCCAGTGTGGTTACCTTTGATTTCTGCAACGAATCAAGTAAATTGCTGGCTGATTTTTTAGCCAGGCCCGGCAACGCTGCCAAGGGATCAAGCGTCAGCGCATACAGATCAGCAGCATTAGTGATTAATTCAGCATCGAATAGCTGCTCAACCAGCTTGTCGCCGAGTCCATCAACATCCATGGCTCGACGAGAAGCAAAGTGTTTGATACCTTCGCGGCGCTGCGCATCGCAGACCATGCCACCTGAGCAGCGTGCAACAACATCGATATCTGCCCTAATGACAGGTGATCCACATACCGGACACTGGCATGGCATAACGACCTTGCGTGCACCTTTTTTTCGCTGCTCTAAAACCGGCCTTGCCACTTCTGGAATAACATCACCGGCACGCCTGACCACAACCGTATCTCCGGGACGTACATCTTTGCGTTCTATCTCATCCATGTTGTGCAGCGTTGCATTACTTACCGTGACCCCGCCAACAAACACAGGCTCAAGCCTTGCAACCGGCGTCAAAGCGCCTGTTCGACCGACCTGAAAATCGATATCTATCAGTTGCGTTGTGGCTTCTTCAGCTGGAAATTTTTGTGCTATCGCCCAACGCGGAGCTCGCGATATAAAACCCAATTCTTTTTGTTCAAGCAGATCGTTTACTTTGAACACAATTCCGTCGATGTCGTAAGCCAGTTTTTGGCGGCGCTTGAGCAGCGCTTCGTAATATCGATAACACGCCTTGGGGCCACCACAAAGCTTGGCTTCAGGATTAATTGGAAAACCCAGGGTAGCCAGCCAGTCCAGTGTCTCTTTATGGGTCAATGGCGCATCTGAACCATGCAAAGCGCCTAATGAATACACGTAGATCGACAATCGACGCTGTGCAGTTTTGCGAGAATCCAGTTGCCGTAACGTGCCTGCTGCTGCATTTCGAGGGTTTACAAATAACTTTAACCCGGCATCGCTCTGTGCTTTATTAACATCAGCAAAAGACTGAGAATCCATAAAAATTTCACCACGAACCTCCAGAACCTCTGGAGGTTTTTGTGTACGTAGTCGCAATGGAATCATTGATATCGTACGCAGATTCTCGGTTACGTTTTCACCGGTTTTGCCATCACCACGTGTTGCACCTTGCACGAACACGCCGTGCTCATACCGAAGACTAATCGCCAAACCATCGAGCTTAGGTTCAGCCATATAAGAAACTGATTTCTTCTCACTGTATTCGAGACGCTCTCGAACACGCCGATCAAAATCCACAAGCTCGTCAAAACTAAATGCATTATTAAGAGAGAGCATGGCCACTTCATGCGTGACCTGCTCAAAACCTTCCAATGGTGGAGCGCCCACTCTTTGCGTGGGTGAATCAGGTCGAATAAGTTTTGAGTCTTGACTCTCTAAAGATTGAAGCTCGATGAACAGGGAATCGTATTCTGCATCGCTAACACTGGGATCATCGAGTACATGGTATTGATGGCTGTATTCATTGAGTAGATCGCATAACGCCTCTACTCGATCTTTTGCAGAGATGCTGGAATTGCCTGATTTCTCAGCCGCACCCGACGTATCCGATGAGGTTTTATTCACGCTGCTGTCTTACCGCGCTTGTCAGGATCAGGATGTTGCGCTGGTAAAGTACTTCTGGCGGTGCATAAATTCGTAAATGCCTTCGCGCATATGTTGAATAGTTTGCTTACTCAAGGTACTTCGATCAGCATCCAGCACATGTGCATCCAATGCATGAGCCATATCATGCGCTTCACTGAGCAGAACCTCAAACGCCACATCAGCAGGAACGGGCCCTGGTAACTGCAAAATTAAAGAAATGCCGGGGGTTTGAAAGCTATCAACATCATCAATATCGAAAGACCCAGGCACGACTATTTTTGCAATCGAGAACACCGTCTTTCCTTCATGCATTGAGTGGAAAATATTCATATCACCATAGTGATAACCGCGCTGCTCAAACTGATCGAGCAACTGCGCCCCATTTAATAATTGCCCTTCGGTCGCAACAACATGGATGGTGACAATTTTGCTGTCGTAGCTTGACTCTTTTTTCTTTTGAGCACCTTCTTTAGTGGCCGCTACACGTGCTCGTCGGCGAGGAGATAGTTTTTCTCCAAAGGCTTCTATCTTTGCCGAAATACCACTCAAACCACCGCCACTTGTCTTGCTCTGCAACGCTGCAGGAGGCTCTGCACGTTTCCGGTCAGCGAAGCCACCAGGGCGCGCATAAGGGTCATCATCGAATTCCGCCTCATGATGCTGAGCATCGATAAATCTGCTCTGGGAAAATTCCTGCTGTGCAGATCTGTCTGGCGCAAGCTGCTGTTCTGAATACCCACCCGGTGTATGTCTGCTTTGGGTGATTTCATGATGTGAAAGCCCTTGCTGGGTATAGTCCTGCTGGGCATATTCGTTTTGAGAATGCCGCTGCTCGGAATATTCTTGCGAGTGCGCTGCATCATATTGATCCTGGTTTTGCATGAGCGGATCAGCGAATTGATCATCAAGCGGGCGGTTGGAGTCTGAATAGCCAGATACATACTCGTCCCGGCCAGGTTTGCCTTTTGGGGATCGGTTTAATGCATCAGATTGCCGTCGAGACGCTGTGTTTTGTCTTCCAGTCAAATACAACAGCACCAGGATTGCAACACCTGCAAAAATCAGTATCCAGCGAAGATTTTCCATTTAATAGGGCCTATGGTTGCACTGATTAAAAACGAGCTTAAGTCTTTACTCTACTAAGTTAAATCTCAACTCTAAGTTAAATTCAACTCTAAGTTAAATCTCAACTCTACAAAGAGCGAACTTAAGGGTCTACGCACTGGCCATTTCTACGGCTTCGTTCACATCAACAGTAACGAGTCGCGAAACACCAGGTTCGCTCATGGTGACACCCATAAGCTGCTCGGCCATCTCCATTGTTACCTTATTATGCGTAATAAATATAAATTGTACACGCTGCGACATTTCTTTGACCAACTCGCAGAAACGTCCAACGTTAGCATCATCCAATGGCGCATCAACCTCATCTAGCATACAAAACGGTGACGGGTTTAATTCGAAAAAAGCAAAAACCAATGCAACCGCTGTAAGCGCTTTTTCACCACCAGACAATAGTTGTATATTGCTGACCCGTTTACCTGGAGGCTGCGCCATAACACCAACACCCGTACTCAGAAGATCATCGCCAGTGAGCGTTAATGAGCCCTTACCACCACCAAACAAACGTGGGAAAAATTCTTCCACTTTTGAATTAACGAGATCGAAAGTCTCTTTAAAGCGCTGACGAGTCTCACGGTCTATTTTTGCTATTGCATGTTCGAGTGTGGCAAGCGCATCGGTCACATCCTGATGCTGAGAGTCAAGGTAGTCTTTACGTTGATTCTGTTCAGCCAGCTCTTCAATAGCAGCAAGGTTAATTGGCCCCAAACGACTGATACGCTGCTCAAGTTTTTCAAGCTCATCTTCCCAGGCTTCAACGCTTGAATTCTCTGGCATATTTGCGTTGATGTGTTCTATTTCGTAATCGTGCTCAGCCAATTGCTCGTCTATCGTTTTTAATCGAACGACCACCTCTTGGCTGGCCATCTGCAGCTCTTGCAGTAGGTCGCGCATTTCCTGCATCTCGCTATCATGACGTACTCGCGCCTGCTCATGCTCACGCAGGCGTTGCTCAACCGCATCAAGTTGTGAGCGCGCCTGTGTCAACGCTGTTTCGGCTGCCAAGCGAGCACCAATATTGTCTTTAAGAGAGGCTTCAAGGGCAATAAGCGGATCTTCATCTTCGCTAGCGAGCAATTCATTCAGCGCGCGCTGTCGTTCGCCAAGCTGAGCGATACGGGATGTCATCCTTGCAAGATTTTGTTCGGTAGCCACTTTGGCGCTACGCATGGATTCGACACGAATAGCCAACTCCTGACCAGCATCACGATCTTCGCTTGCGCGCAGCTTTGCTTCTTCAAAAGCACTTTGCAGAGTGTGCCCTTCAGCGTCGAGCTGGGCTTTTTCCTGCTCCATGGATTGCAATTGAGATGTGGCTTCAGAGCGTTTGGCGCGAGCGCTGTGAATCGCCTCGCTATCCTGCTTGAGCAATTGCTCAATCTCCTCCAGCTCCTCATCCATCTGCCTGGTTCTGAGCTGTAGCTGCTCCTGCTGTTTACTATTGCTGGACAACGCCGAGCGCACATCCGATAACCCGCGCACAGCATCATTAAAACTGTGCTGCAATGTTTCTCGCTGCGTTTCATGCTCACTTAGCTGGGTGTTCAGTTCAACAAGCGCATCATCACTATCACTGATTTGTGCTTCCAGCTGATTAATACTCTCTCGCAGCTCATTGATTTCAACCTCACGAACCAGCACGCTATCCTGGGTATCGGCTCTTGAAACACGCAGCCAGTCCCGCCCAAGCCATAGCCCATCTTTTGTGACAACAGACTCAAATGGTTTTAGCGTTTTTTGCAACATTAAAGCATCTGACAGGCTCTCGGCAATGAACACACCCAGTAGTTGATCATTCAACGCAACTTGCCCATTCACGCCACTGACCTTGCTGCGTAAACTTGATGACGGCGCGGTGGGTTCACTGGCGCTGGCATTTAAAAGCGTTAACTGTGCTGCGGGAACATCCTGCAGGCAACGCTCTATAAAGTCGTTGCCATCAACACAAACCGCTTCAAGGTGAGAACCAAGAACAAGTTCAACCGCTTTCTCCCAACCCGCTTCGGTTGTAATGGATTGTGCCAGCCGAGGTCGCTGATCAAGATCATTCATATGCAGCCAGGCGTCTGCAGCGCTGCTATCGGGCTCAAGTGCTGCTTGCTGCAATGCTTCAAGTGATGCCAGACGACCAAGCCTTGTCTGCATCTCGGTTTGCTGCTCGTTCAGCATAACCGTCGCACGTCGTATGCTCTCACGCAGTAGCTGCTGTTTCTCAACGCTTTGAGAGAGCGATTTCTGCAGCCGCGCTTCTTCAGCAGACGCTGCAACCTCTTCAGTTATCGTTTGTTCGATCAGTACTGCCAAAGCGCCCAAATCCTGGCCTGACTTTTCGTTTTGTATTTTTTCAATACGCTGTGTTGCATTTGCAATGTTGCGTTCCAGCTGATCTATGCTGGAGAGTTGCACTTGCGCGGTCCGCGTCGCTTCACCAAATTTTTCTTTGAATACATCTTGCTGATTACGCCAATCTGCAAGGTTACTCTCTGCACTGGCAAGTACCTCAGCTGATAATCGCTGTGACTCTTTAAGCTGGCTGAAAGCAGGCTGATCAGTCGATAGAATTTCGTCAATCTCTTTAATGCGGTTGGTATCGTCATCCACATGTTGCTGCGCCTCGGCAAGCGATCGATCAACCTCGGCCAATTCCTGGCTTTGCTGATGGCGAGAATCTTTCGTGTGTTCGATACTTTGCTCTATGCGCGATACCTCAGAGCCTATGCGATAAAAATTAGCCTGCACACTATTGAAATTATCCGTCGCATCTATTTGTTGCAAGCGAGCCTGTTCAATCGAGGATTCCGCTGCCCGCACCTGCGCAACAACCGCTTCAATTTCTTTTTCCTGTCGCGCAATATCAGCGGCCTGCTGATCACGAGATTCCATAAAGCGCCCACGTCGCAGAGCAAGTAACTGACCGCGCTTCTCACGTTCATCTGCCTTCATCAGCTGAAAGCGCTCGGCGGTGCTGGCCTGACGCTTTAAATGGGCCAGTTGCTTATCAACCTCTTCGCGCAGATCATCTAGCCGGTCCAGATTATCTCGGGTATTGCGAATGCGGTTTTCAGTTTCGCGACGGCGCTCTTTGTATTTGGATATGCCGGCTGCCTCTTCCAGATACACACGTAATTCTTCTGGCTTGGCGTCGATCAGGCGCGAAATCATGCCCTGCTCTATGATCGCGTAGCTGCGTGGGCCCAGACCAGTGCCTAGAAAAATATCGCGAATATCGCGACGTCGGCAACGGGTGTGATTAAGCAGGTACTTGGAAACGCCCTCACGAGTCACTTCACGCTTGATGGAGATTTCGGCGTAGGCAGCATATTCGCCGCCCAGTGATCCATCTGAATTATCGAAGACGAGTTCAACCGAAGCCTGACCAACAGGTTTTCGGGACGATGAACCCGTGAAGATGACGTCGTCCATGGATTCTCCGCGCAAATGTTTTGCTGAAGATTCACCCATAACCCATCTTACGGCGTCGATGGTATTCGACTTGCCACATCCGTTAGGACCGACAATGCCAACCAGTGATGTGGGCAGTTTTAGATCAGTTGGATCAACAAACGATTTAAAACCGGCCAGCTTGATTCGTGTCAGGCGCATTAAGGCTTACTGTTATATTCCATGAAACATGTGCTAACAAACGATGTACTTTGCTGCCCTAAATAATGATCTACTGTTTTAGCATAAAAGTGACAGCGCTCAGGCATACATATGCATACCAGGGTTTGTCTAGCTTTCGAAACCACAAACCAAAAACTCGAACTAAAAATAGGTACAAAGCAAGCTGCTAAAGTTCAAGCCTGTTAAGTTCAACTCAGTACAGCAAAACGTGCAAATACCATACATGTTAAAAACATTTACAGACTACTATCACTCTACAAATCGGTTAGCGAAAAGTACGCACGCCACAACGAAGATGATGCCCACGCTCACTGTCTGCATGGGCGGGTATTGTACTGCGTTTTAGCCCTGCACAACAACACCACCACTAATACAAGCAATAATAAATGCAAGATACAGGTTTCATTCAGGCAAGTCGCTATCTTGGCACCGGCTTGCAACTGGTAAAGCAACCCGGCTTACGACGGTTTGTGCTTGTGCCTTTAGCGATAAATATCGCTGTTTTCGCGGGCCTTGGCATGTTGACTTACGGCTGGGTAACAGGCTGGCTTGCAGGCTGGTCATTTTTCGAACAATACAGTAATAGCTGGTTTTTTCTAACGTTGCAGTCGATTTTACAATTCATTATCGGCTTCATACTTTTTGTTGTATTTGGATATGCCTTTACATTGCTTGCCAATCTGATTGGCGCACCATTCAATAGTCTGTTGTCAGAACGCGTAGAACAATACCTTACTGGCTCCTCGCCAAACGCCGATCCATCAATGCTCTTTTTGATCAAGAGTATTCCGAAAACACTGGGATCAGAAATTTCCAAGCTTATTTATCTTGCGCTGTGGATGATCCCATTACTCATTCTTGGTTTTGTCCCCGTGATCAACATCATCATGCCGTTTGTTCTATTTGCTTTTGGCGCCTGGATGTACGCTCTGGAGTATTTGGATTACCCATTAGGCAACCTTGGCCACGGTTTCAAACAGGTCAAGTCCACGTTAAAATCTCGGCGCAGACTCTCACTGGGCTTTGGCTCGATGGTTGCGCTATTTAGCATCGTGCCAGTGGTTAATCTGGTGATAATGCCAGTAGCAGTTGCAGGCGCTACAGCGCTGTATGTAGATAAGTTGCGAGAGGACGTAATATGATTCCAAAGCGCCACATCAACTGACAGAACAACTAGCACATCAGTTAACACTTTATATTATGAGATGAGCAATTAGAAAATGAGCAAAATAAGCATGTTCAAAAGCCATTTTTATAAACGCTGTTTGCGTAGCGGCCTGGTCGCTTTTAACAACACAAGGCTGTCTGCAACATGGCTATCAGGTTGGCAAGCTCAACTACAGATAATACTGTTGCTCACAATGGCGCCACTGGCGCTAAATGCATCAGAAGCACTTCGCATCCCACCGTTTGAACACAATGCTATTCCAGGAGGAATCGCTCTGATCAAAGTCGGACCAACAACCGATGCAAAACCTACTGTGCGCTGGCTTAAAAAAAATATTGCAGTTGTAGCCCACAAGGCGCACTGGTGGGCGGTGGCCGGCATACCTCTTTCGAGTAAAGCAGGCCAGCATGAGCTGGAGGTGCTACAAGAAAACGATACCGATAATAAAGTGGCGTTTACCGTAGCGTTTACAATCAATCCACATGCTTACAAAGAACAGCGCATAACGATTACTGACAAACGTAAGGTAAACCCTGCCCCTCTAGACATGAAGCGCATCAATAAAGAAAACAAACGCATCCGTGAAGTCAAGGCCTATAGCTATAACAAACTTTTGGCATCCGAATTTAAGCTACCCGTAAAAGGCATTCTTACGAGCCCTTTTGGGCTAAAGCGATTCTTCAATGATCAACCACGACGCCCGCATGGAGGGATAGACATCGCAGCCAAAACCGGCACCCCAATCCATGCGCCAGCTAAAGGGCTGGTTGTTGATACTGGCGATTATTTTTTTAATGGCAACAGTATCTTTCTGGAACACGGCCTGGGACTGCAAACATTTTATGCTCACATGAGTAAAATCCATGTTAAAGCTGGAGACACAGTACAGGCAGGCGATATCATTGGGGAAGTCGGCGCAACTGGCAGAGTCACAGGCCCTCACCTGCATTGGTCTGTTGGCCTTAACGGCACTTGGATCGATCCCTATCTTGTGATGCCTGAGCAATAGAGGTACTTAACTGAGGGGATAGCTCAAAACATAACTGAGCTATCTTTGCAAACCTCAAACAAAGATGCTC
>CALHRQ010000229.1 GCA_938038175.1 uncultured Granulosicoccaceae bacterium
TACTGAAAACTCTCACAAACAGCGACCCACATCCATGGATTTCGTATTCTTTATTGCGATTATCTCCGGCGCATAGGCTTTCGGGTTGGTCAACGGACTCGTGGGGTTTGGCACTGGGATTACCGCCTTAGAATTTTGGCCTTATGTTTTGCTACCTCCAAAAGTCGCCCCAGCCCAACTCACTATGACCTGCCTTAGCCGCAATCATTGATGGGTAGCCTGCCTCAGAGGCATTGGAGGCGCTAAAAAGGTGTGTTGGTTGATTTGCCCTGTTGCTGGCAAGGTTTTAAGCTTGTAAATAATTGAATATATTGGGTAAATAGGTAGATTTGATTTGCATTTGCCATTGCTCGGAGAGTCTGTTTCGACCCGCATTCGATTATCACCACAAGAGAAATAACGTCTACAACGCGCCAAAGCCGTCTCACAGCACTGATCTGCACTCTGCAGACCACGGCTAAACGGTGTAATCTTCGCGTTCTAATTTCGCTTTTACCCGTCATCCCGGTTGCTATGACAAAAAAAGTTTTTATAAAGACCCACGGCTGTCAGATGAATGAGTACGATTCAGCAAAAATGCTGGATGTGCTCGCGGATGAGGGCCCTGTGGAGTCCACAAATGATCCTGCAGAGGCCGATATTCTGCTTCTGAACACATGCTCTATTAGAGAGAAGGCGCAGGAGAAAGTGTTCTCTGAGCTGGGCCGCTGGAAACCACTTAAGGATGCTCGCAAAGATGTGATTATTGGAGTTGGTGGTTGTGTTGCAAGCCAGGAAGGAGAGGAGATCCATAAGCGCGCACCATTTGTCGATGTTGTGTTTGGACCGCAAACCCTGCACCGTTTGCCCGAACTTGTCGAATCTTCCATTAAAAGTGCAAAGCCCGTTGTTGATATCAGCTTTCCCGAGATCGAAAAATTTGATGCACTGCCAGAGCCACGTGCAGATGGCCCGATTGCTTATGTATCCATCATTGAAGGTTGCAGTAAGTACTGCAGCTTTTGTGTTGTCCCTTACACCCGTGGTGAAGAGATCAGTCGTCCACTTGATGATGTATTAAGTGAGGTAGTTGCCCTTGCCGATCAAGGCGTTCGAGAAATCCATTTGCTTGGGCAAAACGTGAATGCCTATCGTGGACCAATGCATGAGGGTGGCATCGCTGATCTTGCCTTGCTGATTCATTATGTTGCTGCTGTTGATGGAATTGAACGGATTCGTTTCACTACTTCACACCCGGTTGAATTTAACGATTCGTTAATCGAAGCGTTTGCGAATGTGCCAGAGCTTGTTAGCTTTGTGCACTTGCCTGTGCAGAGTGGGTCTGATCGAATTCTGGCTGCAATGAAACGTGGCCACACGGTGCTCGAATACAAATCTAAAATACGCAAACTGCTGGCAGCGCGACCAGAGCTCACGCTGTCTTCAGATTTTATTGTCGGCTTCCCTGGGGAAACTGACAAAGATTTTGACGACACAATGAAGCTGATAACCGACCTTAACTTTGATCATTCATTCAGCTTTATATACAGTGCACGTCCGGGTACGCCCGCTGCAAGCCTTGCTGATGAAACACCAATGTCAGTGAAAAAACAGCGACTCGCACACTTACAAAAGACCATCAACGCACAAGCGTCGATTATCAGTCAGGCTATGGTAGGCACTACGCAGAGGGTGCTGATAGACAGGCTATCCAAGAAAGATGCAAGCCAGCTTGCCGGTCGGACCGAAAACAATCGCGTGGTCAACTTCACTGCCGATAAATCCCTGATTGGTTCTTTCGCAGATGTGATCATAACTGAGGCCTTGCCAAATTCTTTACGCGGTACGCTAAAAGATACGGCTGTCGCACCGACAAAGCCGCTGACACCCGCATGACAGAACTCGATTTTCGGGTATCACCACCTGACAATGAAAGGCTTGCTAATCTCTGCGGTCAGTTTGATGAGCATCTCAAGCAAATTGAAGAGCGATTACAAGTCAGGATCAATCATCGAGGTGATCATTTCCAGGTAGACGGTGCACCCAAAGCGGCTAAAAACGCGCACAAACTAATCACACATTTATATGCAGCAACTGAAACTGAAGCACTCGCGCCAGAGCGTGTGCACCTCTGCCTTCAGGATGCAGGACTAGAACTTATGCAAGATGAGCCAGAAGAGAGTTCTCCGAATAAAAAGGCCATCATTAAAATTCGTCGCTCAACGATTCAATGCCGTGGTGAGCGACAGATCAGTTACGTTAGCAGCATTAAAGAGCGTGACCTGACGTTTGGTATTGGGCCAGCTGGCACGGGTAAAACGTTCCTTGCGGTAGCCTGTGCAGTAGAGGCGCTCGAATCTGAACAAGTGCAACGGCTTGTGTTAGTTAGGCCAGCGGTTGAAGCAGGTGAGCGATTGGGTTTTTTGCCAGGTGACATGATGCAGAAAGTCGACCCTTACCTGCGTCCTATCTACGATGCCCTTTACGAATTTTTAGGTTTTGAAAAAGTCGGTAAACTGGTTGAGCGAAATGTGATTGAAATCGCGCCGCTGGCTTATATGCGTGGGCGCACATTAAACCACTCTTGCGTCATTATGGACGAGGCGCAGAATACAACGGTCGAACAGATGAAAATGTTTTTGACACGCATCGGTTTTGGTTCCAAAGCAATCGTAACCGGGGACGTGACCCAGGTTGATTTACCGCGTCATCAGTTATCCGGTTTAAAGCATGTGCGTAACGTTTTGCATGGTGTAGAGGGCGTTGGTTTTTGTGAATTTACCGCCGCTGATGTTGTAAGGCATCCATTGGTTCAGCGCATCGTTGCTGCATATGAAGAAGCAGAAAGCGAGTCAGCCACTTCTTCGAGCTCAAGTGACAGCTGATACTCCTGGCGAGCCAAGTGCCTGTTTGACTCCGCTTCAGCTCGAACTGCTGGTTGATTTTGGTGCTTATGCGGATTGTGCAATCGAATTGCCTTCGGTAAAGAATATGCGTGGGTGGTTAAACGAAACATTGCAGTTAGCGCTATCCGAGCCGCACGGCACTGTAGAAGTATCGGTCAGTTTTATGACACCAAAACAGATGGCTGAATTGAACCTAACCTACAGAGATCAGGACAAACCCACAAATGTCCTGAGTTTTCCTTCAGATATGCCTACATTACAAGGCGGTGGCGAGCTAGGTGCTGTGAAATCGAACAATTTAGCAGTGGGCCCGGAACAGGCCGGTTATCTTGCTTTGGGGGATATCATCCTGTGTCCCGAGGTGGTTCTATCAGAAGCCCAGGAACAGGGTAAGCAAGCGCTCCATCACTGGGCGCACATGATCATTCACGGGGCTTTGCACTTAAATGGTTATGACCATATTGATGAAAAACAGGCAAATACTATGGAGTCTCTCGAAATTCAGATATTATCTGTATTTGGAATGACTAACCCATACCTTGCCAGGTCGGCAATAAATACATGAGTGATGAATCAACGGACGGCGGTAGTCGTTCATTAATGGACCGCATCGTCCACGCAATGGGCGGTGAACCACGTGACAGGGAAGAGCTGCTTGAGCTGTTGCGAAATGCACATCAGCGAAACATATTTGATGCTGACACCTTGCAGATGGTTGAAGGTGCGTTTCAGGTTGTAGAGATGCGTGTGCGAGACATCATGATACCGCGTGCTCAAATGGTGGTGCTTGAAGACGATGCTTCATTCGAAGACATGCTGCCAGTGATAGTCAAGTCTGGCCATTCGCGTTTTCCCGTGATCTCAGAAGACAAAGATAATGTTGTTGGTGTGTTGCTCGCTAAGGATTTATTGCGACATGCAACAAACGACGGTGCTGAGTCGTTCAACCTTAAGGACGTGACGCGACCCGCCACGGTAACGCCAGAAACCAAACGGCTCAATGTGCTGCTTAAAGAATTCCGTGCTGAGCGCAATCATATGGCCATTGTGATGGACGAGTATGGTGGTGTTGCTGGTCTTGTCACGATAGAAGATGTGCTGGAAGAGATTGTTGGCGAAATAGATGATGAGCACGATAAAGATGAAGGCCAGCAAATTAGAGATGCTGGCAATGGACAATACTCGGTTAAAGCATTAACACCCATTGAAGAATTTAACGAAGCACTTGGCACTAGCTTTAGCGATGAAGAATTTGACACCATTGGTGGCCTGCTTATGCAGCACATTGGACACATGCCTAAAGCTGGAGAATCCACGGTTTTAGATGGCTGCGAATTTCGAGTATTGGTTGCAGATTCGCGACGAATTCACTTGTTACAAGTTAATTTGCCTTCGTAAACACCCCACATACTATTACTGTATTCGGGAGTATCTTATATTCAATTCCCCAAAACACGATCACCCGTTAAATGTGTTGCGGGGGTAGCTATATAGCGGCATTGAAAAATGAATTTAGCTAACGCACTTAGACGTTCCCCTTGGTTGATGCGTATTTGTCTATTTATCGCAGGCAGTGCACTTGCCCATACATTTGCACCGTTCGAGCAGTTTGCCTTACTAAGCTGGCTAATTTTGCTGTACTTTTACTGGCAGGTAAAACCGCTAAGCCCCAAGCAAGGTGCAATAGCAGGCTGGTTTTTCGGGCTTGGTTATTTTGGCTTTGGTGTTAACTGGGTTTATAACAGTATTTATATGTTTGGAGAGGCGGTCGCACCTCTGGCCGTCGCGATCACAGCGTTATTTGTTTTGGTTATGACGGTTTTTCCAGCTGTAACGGTTGGTCTTTTTTGTCGTTGGCGTGATCGTATTAACTGGACGTGGCATGCACTGTTATTTGCAAGCCTGTGGGTACTGCTGGAATTGGCACGCGGTAAAATTATGGGTGGCTTTCCGTGGATACTGCTTGGTTATTCTCAAACCACAACGCCGGTGGGTGCACTTGCACCGTTTATCGGTGTGTATACCATCGGCTTTTTAATGTTGTTGATTCTGCCTTTTTGCCTGGATGCATTAGTCGCTGGCAAGGCGCGTGGGCGTCTTAAGTCCATGGGTGGCTTAGTTGCACTATTACTGATCGGGGTTGGTGTTAGTATTCCGCTGCTGAGTCATGTTGCTTTTACTCAGCCTAAAGAGACGCAATTGTCCGTGCGCCTGGTACAGGCCAATATTGCGCAAGAGCTTAAATTCAGTCGTGAACGTCTGCAGAGCTCCATTGAGCAATACACAGACTTATCGTTGCAGGGTGACAACAAGGTCGATCTTATTATCTGGCCTGAAACAGCCATACCTACGTATTTTCGAAATGTAGATTCTGTGCTGTTACCGTTTGCGGAGCGGCTGCTTGAAAGCGGTACTGAAGTCTTGTCTGGTGGTTTTTATCATGATGGTAATCAAACCTTTAATAGTGTGCGTCAGTTAGGCGGCGCTCAGGCTTTGTATAAAAAACGTCACCTTGTACCTTTTGGTGAGTACATGCCGTTTCGTTTTTTATTAAATGGCTTGTCTGCATTTATGGAAATTCCGATGTCTGATTTGGGTGCCGGTACTGGTCCAAACTTACCCATGAAAATTCATGGTGAAACCATTGGTATGTCGATTTGTTATGAAGACGTATTTGGTGAAGAGATGCGCGATTTGGTGCCTGCTTCTACGGTACTAGTCAACGTTTCGAACGATGCCTGGTTTGGTGAAAAGATTGCGCCTTTTCAACATCAGCAGAAAGCACAAATGCGTGCAAGAGAGCTGGGCAGGCCACTAATACGTGTGACTAACACGGGTGTGTCTTCCGTCATTGATTATAAGGGTGTAATTCATGAAACGATCAAACATGGTGTTTCAGGTTATGTCGATGCGGTTGTAACGCCACGTACTGGCACCACGCTATACGCGCGCACAGGTAATTGGCCTATATTTATACTGGGTATGCTGGTGCTATTATTGGTGTTCTTTGTGAGCCGAAAAAACGATGGCCGAAAACACCTTGACTCTAATCAACCAATTGCTAACCCTTAATTAATAAAATCAAAAGGATCAACAGGAGATAGATATGGAGATACCAGGTGATTTGCGATTTGCCGATTCACATGAGTGGGTGCGTGTAAATGATGATGGCACTGTCACAGTGGGAATATCTGAACACGCGCAGGAACAACTAGGCGATTTGGTTTTTGTAGAAACGCCTGAGATCGACATTGAATGCGAACAAGGCCAGGGTATTGCGGTAGTTGAATCGGTTAAAGCGGCATCAGATTTATATGCACCAGTAGCTGGAACCGTCATCGATGCCAATGCCGAGCTTACTGATAGTCCGGAACTGGTCAATGAAAGCCCCTATGACAAAGGCTGGG